>JBLIOK010000001.1:0-42887 GCA_047639735.1 Candidatus Krumholzibacteriia bacterium
TGAATCGAAGTCTATTGGGACATCCTAACATAACTAGGGCCAGTTGTTGATAGGATCCGGACTATTGCGACTTCGTGCGCCAACTGTAATTTTGTGCAATCTCCAATATCTTGTCGGTATTTCCTGGCTTTCTCGCGTCTTCTTATAAGGCAGACACTACCCGCAAGGAGATTTCCATGTTCCGTCCAAGCGCAATCGTACTCATTATCGTCTCAATATTAGCGACTTCAGTCAGCGCCAAAGGTATTCACGAGCGACTTGTTATCAGAGATGCCGGTGCCGAATCAGAACTCGAGCTGAAATCGGAGTTCGGCCCTCAGGTGGACACGATCCTGGGCGACTTTAATTTTGACGGCGTG
This sequence comes from Candidatus Krumholzibacteriia bacterium, assembly GCA_047639735.1. Taxonomy (GTDB): domain Bacteria; phylum Krumholzibacteriota; class Krumholzibacteriia; order LZORAL124-64-63; family LZORAL124-64-63; genus JAGRNP01. Next base: position 360 of record JBLIOK010000001.1, read on the forward strand.
GGCGGCGCTCTCGATCCTCAGGGATGGACCGGCGTCGACGCATGGGCTCAAACCGATACGTTTTTCCGTATCGAAGATTTTGCAGGCATGGGAGGAAGTTATGCTCCCCTCAACGGGGCCGTGTCCCTTTGGTGTGGACGCCGGGCCGATCCCACCGACGATCCCGCCTCTAACTATCCCGGCTATGGCAACTTGTGGGTGCAAGATTTCACGTCCCAACCGCACTCATTTATTGGTTCGGGGTCGGTCAATCTCTCTTACCAATACCGTATTGATCTCGAATTCGATTTCGACTTTCTCTACGTCCAATATCAAGGCACGAGCGGCGTTTGGCGCACTTTGGCTACTCATACTGGAATAGGGGCAGATCAAACAAGCGTCACCGCACCGGCCGACAGCCTGTCAAATATGGTGCGGTTCCGTTTTGTCCTGGAAACCGACCATACCGAGTCTGACGAAGATGGATTGTATGATTCTTCCGGCGCCGTCATTTTGGACGATTTAGTAATCACAGGTCCTGGCTTCTTCGAAGAGATGAACTTTGAAGGGCAATCCATTGGCGAGACCGTCACTTCAAATGATGAATGGCAGGCGCAACAAAACAGTCCCTTCGGAAGCTACGCGGGCTTGTCTTCGGGGTCCGATATTTTACAAGAGGATCCTGTCTACACTAATACCACCGGACTATGGGCATTTATTCAAGGGTCATCAGATTTGTGCACCAGCTATGGGAATCAAATTGTCGTACCAAATGGCCGCAACCTGCCAAGCGATCTGTCGAGCGACCATATTTCAAACGAAATCGTTTCACCGGAAATGAGCCTGCTCGAAGATGTGGACGGCAACCCAATTGTGAATCCGCCTGGAACCGTCATCCTCTCTTTTGAGATCTATAACGATCTCGACATAGACGCCCAAGTCTTTTACGGCGTTCAAACTCGGTACCGCATTAACGACACCTTAACTCCTTGGGATAATAACGGTTACATCTACTACAGCGACACCAAAACCTGGAGCAAACCAACACACGAATACACGCCACCGCCAGGTGCGACAAGCATTCAGGTTGGCTTCACTTGCCGAGATTATTGCCCAGTGGCGGAACTTTGTGACGGATCCACTTGCCACAGCCAAGCCCCTCTATTCGATAATGTCAAAGTGGTGATCCCCCAAACCACAATCGTCGTGACCAACAACGCCGACTCGGGACCGGGCTCATTGCGGGCGGCCATCACCGAAGCTAATCTTCTGCCCAATCACGATCGCATCACCTTCGACATCACAGGCTCAAGCATCATAGAACCCCTCTCAGTTTTGCCTCATCTTTTTTACCCCGTGGAAATTGACGGAACGAGCCAAGGCAACTATGGAATCGAGCCTCTCATCGAAATCGATGGTGGTTTGTACAACTCTGTTTCACCCGCTTTCACACTCCGTGATTCTTGTTCAATCCGTGGTTTGGCGATTTATGATTTCCCTCAAAACGCCGTCCGTCTCGACGGAAATGATTGTGTCATTGAGGCCTGCCACATTGGTCGCAGTCCATACTCAGAAGCAGCCCCAGGCAACGGAAATTACGGTATATTCGTTGAAGACAACGCCCTCAACAGCCGTATCGGGGGGACTTGGCCAGGCCAGGGGAATGTGATCACCGGGCACCCAGTGCGCGGTATTGTCGTCCATGGTTATGGCCACGCCATAAGAGGCAATTCCATTTACAACAACGGCCTATCAGGTATCGATCTTGGCGAAAACTTGATCACTGGTAACGATTTTATGGATCAAGATGGCGGGCCAAACGGTCAACAAAATTTTCCAACCGTCATTCACGTTGACGCGGCGACGGGCACCATTGAAGCTCTGTTGTATTCTGCGCCGAATGAAGCCTTTGAAATCGACCTGTTTCTCAATACAAACTGTTCGCTGACCAACCACGGCGAGGGCCAGACCTATCTTGGCAGCCAAACGGTCCAAGCCAATAGTCGGGGTCGCGCGTACTTGCGTTTCAACACACCCTTAACGCTCATACCAGGCCGCTATATCACGGCCACGGCGACTGATCAAAGCAACAACACGTCCGAATTTTCGGTATGCTTTGAAATCCCGCCGGTTTACGTAGTGACCACCCCTAACGACAATGCTGTTGGTTCTTTGCGCGAAGCCATCACCGCCGCAAATGCGGACGGTGTACCGAGCGCAATCAGCTTCAACTTACCGGTGGTAGGCTCACATTTATTCACCTTAACCGGACCACTACCGGACCTGACCGAATCCGTTGTCATCGACGGTTATTCCCAACCAGGCGCCAGCCAAAATACGAGTTCAATCGACGAAGGGTTGGATACAAACATCATCCTCACTTTGTTTGGCGGCGGACAACTGCCCATGAATGGCTTCAATGTTTTGGCTGACAATTGCCGTATTCAAGGGTTCAGCATTGTCGGCTTTAACGGAAACGGAATCCGCATCGAGGCCAGCAATACCGATGTCTGGGGCTGCTTCATTGGAGTGCGGGCCAACGGCGTCGAAGGACTGACCAACAGTCTGGCCGGAATTCGCATCGATGATTTGCAACAAGAATTCAGCGTCAACTATATTGGCGGCGAATTTCCCAGCCAACGCAATCTGATTTCGGCGAATATTGGAGCCGGTGTATTGGTCCTAGACCAGCGCGTGTTGATCACTGGAAATCTGATAGGTACTGATGCTTCAGGATTGGTGGCGTTAGGCAATAATATTGGCATTGAAGCGGCCACCGCAGGCGCGACCAATCTCTCCGTTGGTCGCAACCCCCAAATAGATCGCAACGTGATTTCTGGCAACAACCAAGCCGGAGTGCAGCTCGGCTCAAACTTCGGAATCGTCTCTTATTGTTACATCGGTGTCGGAGTCGACGGAATCACTCCGCTCGGCAATGGAACCGATGGCGTTCGTGTGATCTCTGGCACCGGTAACCTCATCCGCGGCAGCCACATTCAAAACAACGGTCAATTGGGCATTGATGTCGAAGCTGATGGCGTATCTACGGCTCCGGTCGCCTTTGAGGCGCCGCCAACCATCACCGGTCTCGACATTGTTCAGAATCAAATTTACGCCAGCTTCAATACATCGATCAATACCCAAGTTCGGGTACAATTCTTCAGCAACACCACCTGTGACCCCAGTGGTTATGGCGAAGGCCAATATTATCTGGGTGACGTTTTGGTGACGACTAGTGCTAAGGTTGGCAACACTTACTTCGCCTTTAATTCCCCGATCAGCCTGAGTGAAGGCGCCTTCATTTCGGCAACGGTCGAGCACCCCACTCTCGGCACTTCCGAATTTAGTCAATGCTTTGATACCACTAATACTCCGGCTGGATCAAATATTGAAGTGAATATGGGAATCATAGGCAATGAAGCCGCGCTGACATTTGATGACGTCACAACTAGTGGCAGCACCACTGCCAGCATGGGTGCATCTGGGCCAGGCGCTCCGGCCGGATTTATATTTGGCGATCCCATTGAATATTGGGAAATCGCGACAACAGCAACATTCACTGGGGATATAGAAGTCTGTTTGCCCTACGATCCCTCAAACTTCATCGGCGACGAGTCGGAGCTCGTGCTTTTGCATTGGGACAATACGCTCGATCCCCCGGCTTGGGTTGATATCACCACCAATATCGATACAAGAGGTAACGAAGTCTGTGGCACGACATCACATCTTTCTCCGTTTGTTGTCGCAACAACGGCCTTTGTCTCAAGTGTCGGCGAAACCGTTCCCATGAACCTGGGAATCAGCGCCGCCGTCCCCAATCCGTTCAATCCCATGACCACGATTCATTATGACGTGCCTGAGACCAGTTCTCAGGTGAGCCTCAAAATTTACAATCTCCAGGGCCAGCTCGTTCGTACTCTGGTTAACGGCTACTTAGAAACGGGCCGCCATCAAGCCGTATGGCAAGGCCGAGATGACGCCGGGCAAAGTGTGGCCTCAGGAGTCTATTTGGTGCGAATAGAGGACGGCCGCGAGCATGTGATGCGCAAAATTGTTCTCGTAGAGTAGTGTATCCAGACAGAAAGTTACCCTAGAAGCGGACGCTCTTGCGCAATGTACAGGAGAGCGTTCGCAACCATGCCTGCCTCCCCCTTAAGTCGGCACAACCTTTGCTTATTCAATGAGATACAGGCTCAATGGCGCCCCGTTAGGCGGATTCAACGCATATGACGCCTCTCGTGACAGGACGAGTCAGATTTTGTATCAATCATATGGGCGATCTTGGGCCAGCTGGAGCTGGGATTATGATCACCTACCGACGCCACCCAAAGGGTAAAACAGCGCATGAGCCGGCAAAAACGGCAGGAAAAACGGGCCAAACCCGGGGATCACAAGATTCTTGAGACCAACTCTGCGCCAGATTTCACGCCGGGTATCGATATCATTGACCGCGTCTGGCGGTCACCCTACGCCTTTGGCGACCTCAGTATAATTCAGGCGATGGGCACTCCACGAGGCTCCTACACTGCGCATATTGGTTCACTGGAAGAGCTGATGGAACGCGATAAGCAACGCGAAGAAGATGGCTTCCCACGCAAGATCCGCATTGGCAAATTGGTGAAGCCTAGTCGCGGCGGTCAAAATAAAGTTGTCGTGGTTCCCAGCACGGTTGAAGAAAAATTCATCCACGATCCCAATTTCTTACAAGATCCCGATGGCGAAGGCATTGGCGGCAGCGGCGACGGCGCCGAAGGCGAAGTCATCGGCGAACAACCTGTACGCCCCCAAGAAGGCGAAGGCGAAGGCACGGGCCCCGGCAAAGGCGACGCCAGCAATCACGAATTGGAATCCAACGCCTACGATCTGGGTAAAATACTGACTGAACAATTTGCTTTGCCCAATTTACAAGACAAAGGCAAGAAGCGTTCGCTCACGCGAGTTTCCTACGATCTCACGGACCGCAACCGCGGTACCGGACAACTGCTCGACAAACGGGCCACCTTGCGACAAATCGTGAGGACGAACATTGCCCTTGGTCGCTTGAACCCTGAAGAAGAATTCGACACCAGTGAATTTCTGGTTTCGCCGCGCGATAAGATCTACCGCATCTTGTCTCCCGAAAAAGACCTCGAATCCCAAGCCATGGTCTTCTTTCTACGAGATTATTCGGGATCTATGAGCGGCAAGCCTACTGAAGTGATCGTCAACCAACACGTGATGATCTACAGCTGGATCATGTACCAATATGCTGGCCAAGTGGAGTCGCGGTTTATCCTCCACGATACCGAAGCCAAAGAAGTTGACGACTTTTACACCTATTACAACAGCCGAGTTGCCGGCGGAACCAAAGTTGCTGCGGCTTTTACCCTAGTGAACGAAATCGTCAAACGCGAAAACTTGGCCCGCGATTTCAATATATATGTCTTCCACGGCACAGACGGCGATGACTGGGATACCGAAGGCGAAGAGTCACTACCAGAAATTGAGAAGATGATGACCTACGCCTCGCGCATTGGCGTCACCATCGCTGAAAACAGCTACGGCAGTTCAGGCAATACGGAAGTCGAAAAGTATTTGAAAGGCTCGGGCCTGTTAGAGAAGAAACGTAACCTGATCCGGCTGGACGTCATGAATGAAAGCGCGGAAGAGCCGCGCATCATTCAAGGCATAAAATCATTGATTAGCGAGTGAGGGAACCAAATGCAGCTGATTGACCAGCACACCAAAGGAATCATGGAAGGCTGCAAAGAGCGAGCCCGTGACGCCGGCCTCACCTTTGACGACGAATCCCTGGAATACGTTGTCACAAACCGAGACATGCTTGAATTGTCACCCAAAGTGATGATCCCCACGATGTACGACTATTGGGTCCATGATGTTGAGGTTCTGCATGGCAAAGGCAAGTACGAACTTTACCCGAACAACCCATTTGAAACGGTGATCAACACCCGTCCGGCCATCAGTTTCTACAACGACAACAATCCCGATTGGTTGAACGTGATGATTTTCTATCACGTTCTTGGGCACATTGATTTCTTCCAGAACAACTTGTATTTCAAGCACACCTGGGACGATGATTTCACCGGTCAGGCCCTGGCCGACAAGCGAACAATTGCGCGTTTGCGTTCGGAGAAAGGCCGCTGGGTTGACTACGTCATTGAGTTCGCTCGCAGCTTAGACAATCAGGTCGACTTTCACGGCGTATTGGCCGATGAACACCGTCCAGCAGGAGCCGCCGTAGGTCGCAGGGTCGACTACTACTTCGATGTCTTCCTGCAAGAGGTGAAGAAAGTTCGCATCAACGAATATGTTCAAGAAATTGAGCGCTACAACGCCTGCATCAAACAGGACCCGGCTACAGGAGAAGACTCGTTCTTCCAGCAGGCTAACAGTCGCCACCCCGAATTCAACGCCATGATGGCCAATGCATCAGGTCACACCAAAGAACGCGGCCGAGATATTCTTCAGTTCCTCATCAACCATTCGGAGTTTCTCGACCGAAACGAAAACCGATGGATGAAGACAATTTTGCAGATCGTGCGCAAGACGTCACTCTACTTTCAGCCTCAGATCCGTACTAAGATCATGAATGAAGGTTGGGCTAGCTACTGGCACGAAACTCTCTTTATGCGCGATGACCGTATCACCGGCCACGAAGTCGATTTTTCTCGAGTCAACGCAGCCGTTACGGCGATGCCCCGCGTCGGCCTTAATCCGTATGCTTTAGGCTTGCGCCTCTTTTACTTTATTGAAGAGGCCGCCAACAAAGGCCGCTACAGCCAACAATTCCTGTCGCTCCTTGATAGCGAAAAACGACGTAAATTCGACGCTGGTACCGGTACGGGACAAGAGTTCATATTTGCCGTGCGTGAGAATTTAAACGATTTCCTCTTCGTCAACACCTTCATTGAACAGGATTTTGTCAGGCAGAATAAACTTTTTGTAGCCGACAAGGCCCTTGATCAAGACCGCATGGTCTGGCAGTGGTACGTCAAATCCCGCGACGCAGAAGCCTACAAGACCATGGTTAAGGAACAGCTCTATCACCCACCTCACATCACGGTGGACCTCGCCAAGACAAATGGCCAGGGACTGAATCTGGTTCACCATTTTGAAGGCAAGCCTCTCGTCAAAGACTTCGTTGACAATACAATGTTAGGCTTGGAATTTCTTTGGGGCGATAAAGTGATACTGGAGACAACCGAAACCAAAGCGGTTAAAAAAACAGACAACAAGCAGCCGCCCTTACCTGGCATGGGCGTAGGCGAAACCGACGCCCCACCAGAACTCGAATGGCAACGGGTGCGTTACACAATGAAAGACCGCAAACTGAGCAAGGGCATGGTTTGACATGAAACACGTTCGCAAAGCCTTGCGTGATCTTGAAAAGAGCCAAAGAGTTCTCGACCGGACTAAGACCATCACCTTCGAAGAGTTTTTGGAACTGTTGCGCGCAAACCCGGGACAAATGATCCGTACCGTGCATCAGGTTTTCCACGACATGGTGCAGTCATTTGTCGGGTCGGGTTATGACGAATATCCCGAAGACCCGGAATCTATCAACTTTATTTCCTATGACTGCCACGAATTGTTCGTCGCCGGAACCGATCAGCCGTTTTTTGCGGATCGGATTTTTGCCAACCGTTTGATGGGTGTGATCGACGGATTCCGAGGCGGCGCGCAACAGAACAAAATCTACATCTTTGACGGACCACCAGGTTGTGGGAAGTCCATTTTTCTGAACAATTTGCTGCGAAAATTTGAGGAGTATGCCAACAGCCCAGCCGGCATGCGTTATGAAACAGTGTGGCGACTAGATAGTCACCGTCTGGAAGAATTCGGCCTCAACGACGGTTCGACTGTTCTTGAAAAATTGGCCGGCTTGCTTGAAGGCACTGAAGCGGCCAACAGTTTTGACAACGTACCCGCCTCAAGGCGTCCGCGTATCCACAAAGGCTACCTGGAAGTCCCCTGCCCGAGCCATGACAACCCCATGTTGATGGTCCCTAAGGACCAGCGAGCAGAATTTTTAGACAACTTGTTTGAGAATGACGAATTCAAATGGAATTTGAGTTATGGCAAAGAATACGATTGGGTTTTTCGCGACAAGCCGTGCACGATATGCGCAAGTCTTTACCAAGCCCTGCTCCACAAAGTAGGGGATCCAACAGAAGTCTTTGGCATGATACACGCCCGGCCTTACGTGGTGAACCGCCGCTTGGGCGAAGGTGTCAGCGTATTCAACCCCGGCGACCGGGTAACACGACAGCCGGTGATGACCAATCCCCAATTGCAAAAGCGTATCGGAAACCTGCTGCAGGACAGCAATCAAGTGCGCTACATCTTTTCGCGCTATGCCCGCACCAACAATGGCGTCTATGCCTTGATGGACATCAAGGGCCACAACAAAGACCGCTTGATGGAACTGCACAACATCATCAGTGATGGTGTACACAAAATTGATGAGATCGAAGAGAACGTAAATTCGCTTTTTCTCGGCGTTATGAATCCGGAAGACAACAAAAACATCCGCGGCTTCCAATCGTTATCCGACCGCATTGAGTTCATCAACATTTCATATGTTCTGGATTCGTCCACTGAGGTCGAAATCTACAAAAACATTTTCGGTCATCACATCGGCGAAATGTTCTTACCGCGAGTGCTCGAAAACTTTGCCCGGGCGATCATCGCCAGCCGCCTCAACGAGAAATCCCCCGCCATGCTCGACTGGATTGGCGATGCCGACAAGTACGAACGCTACTGCGACGAAAATTTGCACCTGCTCAAAATGGCGATTTACACCGGCGTCATTCCCGCCTGGCTAGATGAAGAAGATCGCCGGCACTTCACCGCCAAACGCCGCCGCAAAATCATTGCCGAAGCCGAAACCGAAGGCCACAAGGGATTCAGTGGCCGCGACAGCATCGACATCTTCCATGATTTGTATTCGAACTATGCTCGCGAGGGCCAACTGATCAACATGGACACCTTGTGCGGATTTTTCTCGCGCGGTCGCCCAGCCCTGGCCAAGCAATTGCCCGAGGGTTTCCTAGACTCCTTGCGCAACATGTACAACTACCAAATTCTGCAGGAAGTTAAGGAGTCGCTGTATTATTACAACGAGGAACAAATTAGCCGCGACATCAAAAACTACCTCTTCGCTTTGAGTTTCGAAACCGGCACCAAAGCCGTCAGCACCTATACCGGCGACGAACTGAACATCACCGAAACATTTTTGGCGGGCATCGAGAATCATTTGCTAGGGCACGATGTTCGCGAAGGCCGCCGTGGTGAGTTCCGCGACGAAACCCAACGTGAATACACATCACGTACGCTGACCCAAGACATCATGATGGATGGCAAAGATATCAGCGAGACGAACCTCTATGGCGAACTTCACAAACGTTATGTTTATAGCCTAAAAGAGACGGTTCTCGAACCATTCATGGAAAACGAAAACTTCACCCGCGCCATGAAGGTCTATGGAACCGACGAGTTCCGCACCTATGACGAACGTGTTCAAACGGACGTTTCATTCTTGGTCAATAATCTTACCGAACAGTTTGGTTATAGCGAGGCAGGCGCGCGCGAGGTGTGCATTTATGTCATCGAGAATGAATTAGCCGAAGTTTTTAAAGACTAGAAGAGCTCAGGGCGGCACTACGCGATCTGTCAGTGCCCATACCCGTTTGGATTTTCTGATTGCCAGCGCCAATGGTCCGCGCACATCTCATCGATACCGCGAGTAGCGCGCCATTCCAGTTTGTCAGCCGCCGTGGTCGGATTGGCGTAGCACGTTGCGATATCGCCCTGCCGACGCGGAGAAACCTGGTAGGCCACCTTACAGCCAGAGGCTTTTTCAGCGGCTGCAACCATCTCCAAGACCGAATAACCTTGCCCAGTGCCCAAATTCACGGGTTCGCAGCCGCTAAATTCTGCCAATTTGTCGATGGCCGCCAGATGCCCCAGAGCCAAATCCACCACATGAATATAATCGCGCACTCCCGTGCCATCAGGCGTGTCGTAGTCGTCACCAAAAACATTGAGATGTTCTCTTTGACCAACCGCCACTTGCATCACATAGGGCATCAGGTTGTTGGGGATACCTTGTGGGTCTTCACCAATGCGTCCACTCTCATGAGCGCCGATCGGATTGAAGTACCGCAGAAGAACGGCTGTCCAGCGATCGTCCGATGCGCAAAGGTCTCGTAGAATCTCTTCAATAAAGAGTTTCGTTTTGCCGTAAGGGTTGGTTGCTGACAAAGGAAAGTCTTCCGTGATGGGCACTGTTGCTGGGTCACCATAGACCGTCGCTGAGGAGCTGAAAACCAGATTAAAACAACTGTGGGCCGCCATCACTTTCAAGAGTTCAAGTGTGCCGCTAATGTTGTTTTCATAATATCGGAGGGGAATTTCGCAGCTTTCGCCAACCGCTTTGAGGCCCGCAAAATGCACCACGGCATCAAAACTGTATTGGTCAAAAACCGCGCCCAAGGCCTCGGCGTTGCATATATCCACTTCGTGAAAGGCGAGTTTGCGGCCAGACAGGGTCCGCACTCTGTGCAGGCTTTCTTCGACTGAATTGTCCAGATTGTCCACGACCACCACTTCATGCCCTGCCTTTAGCAGTTCAAGACAAGTGTGGCTGCCTATGTATCCAGCCCCGCCAGTGACCAGAATCGTGCCGGCCATTCTCTTCCTCCACGTGGAAAATTATCGGTAAGTATCGGTGCAAGAACAAAGGCGCTGCTAAGATTGTGCACGGTCTGTCGATATACGTGTCAAATGATGTATCAGACATGTTGCAGGACTGATTGCTCAATTCCTTCCATGCACAAACTTAGCTGCGTTCTTCATCTTATCGGAAGCAAATGGCCAGACTGGATCTTCAATTTGATCTCCCTGTCACAACCGTAAATATTATAGTAGTTGTTGGGCAACAATCCCACCCCAATCCTAGATCGAGATCACGAACCGCGAGCCCATTCTAACAGGATATTCTTCTGTTCTGCACTCAGGCGCGCCTCAGGGTGCCCTCGCACATAGCTCTTGAGCGGCATCCTATTCTCCATGAGTTGCTCTTCAATTTCTTGAAAAAACTGGTCCTGGCTGCCAAAATCATAGGCGGGCCACTCAGAAAAATTCAGATGGCCACGCCCTTTCTCCACATGGCTCGCTATCCACCAAGACATCGGAGCTACCTTGCTGTACCAGGGCCATCGGGTTTCGTTAGAATGGCAGTCGTAGCAAGAAGATGTCAAAATTTCCGCCACCGCTCTGGGCGCTCGCAAAGCCGACGTGATCGGCGGATTAGAAAAGTCTACGGGCACGAGTTGTATAGCGAGCAAAAGCACCGCCACAATGGCGGTGCCTATTTTCGTCATGCGTTGCCAATGTTTGCTCATGACTATTATTCCAACTGGCTCAACATCCGTTTGGCCTGCCGGCTTTCCGGATCAATTTCCAGCGCTCTCTCAATATTTGCCCGCGCGGCTTCATCGTCGCCACCTGCCATGTCCAGTTGGGCCAACATCAAATACGTGTCGCCAAATTCCGGATGCATTTCCAAATTCAAATTCAAGAATTGCCGCGCACCAGCCATGTCGGCGTGTTCTGCTATCAAGGATTCCGCCACTGTGGTCAACGACATCGGGCCAAAATCGTACGACCCTGAACCGTAATACTCTTCGCGCAATTCCCGATACCGCGTTTCGCCGGCTTCGGCGCCATCTTTGGTCGTCGTTTTTAACACCACTTCAGTCAGCAGGTAGGGCTCTGCCACACCCCGATGGCAAGTGATGCAGCTGACTTGAAAGTCGTGTTTACCGGTGGCAGCGGGCAACAGGTTGGCATTGATTTCAGCCACCATTTTCATCATCCCGCGCGCGGTCTCTTTCATCTCCAATTCGTCACTAGGCCAGTCGGTGCTCATGAAATTTCCGGGTTCTTTTTCCACGTGGCAAGCCGAACAACGCACACCCAAAGCTAACGATGCCGAACGCATCACTTTCACAAGGTCGCCCTTAATGATGTCTTTGGGCAAAACCTGGAGGTTCTCAAATTTATTGGGGACTTGCGCAGAGGCGGAGTTCGGAAAGAAAACGCCGGTCACGAGGACCGCGCATAAGACAGCGATGAGACTTTTCATCAGAACCCCTTCAAATTCAGATAGTGCGACCGTGACCATCGGAGAGTATCATAAACGCACACAAACTGAAAGAAGGGGCTCCCATGACCTCAGAAATGAAAGAAGCGGCAATTCGCGTCCTGATGATGCCGCGCGATACGAATCAGCACGGCACTATCTTTGGCGGTGTGATCTTGAGTCACATTGATCAGGCAGGAGCCGTGGCTGCGATCCGACGCGGTTGCCAAATGGTCGTCACCGTTGCGATGGACCAAGTGGTATTCGCAGAGCCGGTGCACGTGGGCGATTTGGTCAGTTTTTATGCCGATTTGATTAAAGTCGGGCGCACATCACTTGAAGTGGCGGTCCGCGTCGAGGCCGACCGCCGTTCCAGTGGTGAAAGAGTGGTTGTGACGACAGCCAACGTCACCTTTGTCAACGTCGACGCCAAGGGCAAACCGCGCGCGGTACCGAGCGAACCCGGTACCTAGCGAAACTGCCTAACCCTCTATTTGCTGTACTTCACCGAGCAACCGTATGGCCTCGTCGAAGCTTCGGCGATTTTTTCATCGCTCATTACGCTATGCAGCGCGGCCATGACATAATTCGTTTCGCCCATTTTCTTGGGAGATGAATTGTCGTCAATGGCTCCGTTGTAAGCCACCTTGCCATCACTGGTGATGACAAACATGTGCGGAGTGGTTTTGGCGCCATAAGCCCGCCCCACCGTGCCTTCGGGATCCATCAAAATCGGGAAGCTCATTTTATAGTCTTTGTGGGCCTTTTGATTGCGTTCCAATCCAGCCCCTTCGCGACCCGGTGCGCTGGAATTGATCGCCAACCAAATCACATCGTGCTCGGACACCTTCGCGAAAGATTCATCCATGGTGTGAGCTGTCGCGTGATGTTTTTTGATGAAGGGGCAATCGGGGTTGAACCATTCGATCACCACGGTTTTCCCGTCATCCAGATATTGCTGCAACGTGTGCTCATTGCCTTCCGTATCGGTCAACTCAAAAGCAGGCGCGTCCGTACCAGGCGCTAATTCAGCCATTGCCAGGCCAGAGCTCATCAGAATTAAAATCGAGAGCAAAATTGCCAAACGTGTCTTCAACATTGTTTCAGTCTCCAGAGGTTTCAGATTGCCATGAAATCGCGGGGATGTCCGCGTTGAAAGAGCGACGAGGCTCTCCGGGGTTATCCATCGTTATCAAACCACGCGCCGGGCCGATCAGGCCTTCTTTTGGGCGGAACTGCAGCTTCAAGCCAGCCCCCACGCCATCATCGATCAAGTTTTCGAGACGGCCGCAGTCGTTATCGGGCATGAATGTTAGAACCGCATTTTCAGGTCCAGTGATGTGCAAGGTCGCCCCATGCCATTGGGCCTCTAAGATTTCTCCCGGCCACGGCAAAGGCAGATCGGACCGCGCCCGTTCATAGTCTGCCTGCGAACCGGCCAATTGCTTCACCACAACTTCAGTGTCACCCGGCACGCACATACCCTTGCAAGCGAGCCAAGACACTTCGGCCTGGATTTCAAACCCATCGTTTGGTTCAAAGTCCACTGGTACGGCGATCTCTTGCAGCAGCACCAAGCCCTCGTAGTAAACGTGATCCAAAATATCACCTTCACCCAAATGCCGTTCAGGGGCAGGCCACTGCAATTCGCCAGCCTTCCAGCCACTAGGAAGCACCAATTCCACCGTCGGCGGATACCCTGAATCGTTGCGACCTGGCGAATACAAATGCCAACCATCAGCAACTTCAAAGTGCCACACCAAGACGACTTTATCAGTGAGATCAGTCGGGTAGACCGCCGTCACCGACGCGCGCACTTGGCTTGAATCGTCAAGTTCAGAAGAACCGCCGCAACCAGCGACAACAACAGCACAGCATAAAACGGCGCTCAGAATTTTAGATAATGAATTCATATTTGATAGCTTAAGGCACCACGCTGCGCGGCGCCACCTCAGTCAAAGATATGGGCCGTGATTTTTTCAAAATCGATCAAGCTGGCTTCATGAGCAGGCTCTATGGGGATAATCACGGGATCGCGGCCATCGGCAAACATAACTTTGCGCATACCGGCGGGCACAGGGTCCATGTGTTCGTCGTCTTTGCCAATACTTGCGGTTCCCTCGAGGACGCAAACACAAGTCACATCGTCATTTTTAAACACAGCGATGGTCGTGCCGATGATTTCGACCTGGCCTTCGGAGGTGGTCATTGTGATTTGGCGGCCGGCAAAGTCGGGCCCCGTTTTGATGCGGAATTCACCACGGTGCACGTTTACTGCGTAATTGTAGGGTTCGTCGTGGGGTTCTGTTGGTAAGGTGAAGTCGATGGGACCAACCACGCCCACAACAATCACGCCACCCATGAGGATGTCCACTTCGAGACCTTCGGGCACCACGATCCGCGCTTCCGGCGCGATCAGGGCGGCCACTGCGTCGTAATCGGCGGAATCCACTTCGACACCGTTCACCGCCAGCGCACCAGTGCCTCGCATGGCCGACAATTCCCAACTGGGTTCGTTTCCGCCCAAAAAGATGACCGCCAGCATAGCGGCAATCGCTGGCACGACCGCGAAACCCCAGCTGCGGCGCTTCCGGCGCGGCAACGCCACAATCTTTTCGGCTACGGGCTCGGTTTCCTCAATTTCACCGGAGACAAACTGCTGACGCAACTTCGCGCGGAAGGCATCATCTGCGCGCACCTCACCTAGGCCGCGGAGGGATTCTTGGATCCGCAGTTCTTCAGGTGTGAGGTTCATATCATCGCGCTCGCTCATTCAACTACATCCGGTTTATGGGCTTGGAGTAAAACTCTCAGCTTACCAAGAGCCCGTGAATATCTTTTCCTAATGGCTGCCGCGGCCTCGTCCAACATGGCAGCAACCTCTTCATGCGTCAGGCCTTCCAGATCATGCAAAACCACGACTTCTCTCATCGGCTCGGGCAATTGAGCCAGAGCTTCGTTCAAAACATTCGAATTATCCTTGGCGATGGCCACCTCTTCGGGTGTCGCCCCCGCGTCTGGTACAGCCGCCACGTATTCCGGTTTGGCATCTAACGAAGCGGTTTGTTTGTCTTGTTGTCCCTGCTTCGAACGCCATTTTTCGCGGCACAAATTGGCCGTGATGGTCATCAGCCATGGTAGCGGATCTCGCGCCGGGTCCAACTGATGAGCCGCTTTGTGCACGCGCAGGAAAACTTCCTGCGTGATATCTTGGGCAGCCGCTTCGCCGGCCATCATGCGATAGGCCAAACTGTAGATCCGGCCAAAATAGGCGTCAAAGAGTTTGCCGAGGGCCTCTGGGTTCTGGGCTTGCACCTGAACCAGTTCTGCCTGCGTCAGAAGTGAGCTAGGCGAGGATTTTTTTTGCTCAACATCATCCGAATGCGGTGGATGTGGCGCCATGCTCACCTCCTCACGTAGGTTAGTAGGAAACAACGGACAATTCTGTGACCTAATTAGTACTGATATTTCGTTAATACCATGCAACATCGGCGAAAAATGTGAGCTTGGCTAGCGATAAATTACCAAATAAAAACACCCGCCAGATTGAACATCTGGCGAGCGTTAAAATGGAGTGTCAATTTCATGTCAAAGTACTGACTAAACGCCCCAAAGTACTGATTAAACGCCCCAGAGAGTCATGGTATCCACTTTGCGCCCCATCAATTTCAAATAGTAGAACAGCTGAGCCTTGTGGGTTCCCAAGTGCTGCGACATCTGCAACAAATGGCGCCCCAGATTGGTTTGCTGCTGGGGTGACCACGGAGCCGCCGACATGGCGCAATCCAGGTTTTCCTCGCCTGCCTTTTCAATCATCTGGAAAGCTAGCTTTCGGTCGGATTTGAAGGCGGTTAAGGCGTCGGCAACGCTATCGACGGTGGGCAATTTATCAGCCGGTGGCAACATGACTTCGGATACGCTTTCATCCTCGTCGCCGCCCTCCATCATCGACCAATCGCCCGTCACAAAACCCTCGCAACAAGCGCCGCAGGCGTGATTCAAATGATGCAGCAACTGCCCTGCCGTCATCCAGTTTTCGCCAGTAGCAGGCTTCCACGCCAAATCAGCATCATTCAACAAACCGAACATTTTCTCGGTTGCGTTGTAATTAGCAGTCATCTCTTTAGTCAGTAATTCGGTCCAGTTCATCGTAGGTACTCCCTCAAACAAGCTTCAAATTGGGCGGGGAGTACCTAAGATAAACGGTGCGGAAGCGAACACAAGGCGAAAACTCTGGCTATTTCAATTTGTCCGCAAATTCTTTGCGAAACTTGATCATTTTGGGCGTGATCACCGCGGTGCAATAGCCTTGTGTCTGATTTTGTACGTAGTAGTCTTGATGACGGTCATCGGCAACGACAAATTCTTTAAACATAACGACTTCCGTAACTACCGGATTGTCGAATACTTTTTCTTTTTCGAGCAAGGCAATGGCTTCATCGGCCGCCTGTTTTTGGCTTTCGTCATGGTAGAAGATCGCGCTTCTGTACTGGGTACCCACATCGGCACCTTGACGATTCAGAGTCGTCGGATCATGAGTGCCAAAAAATATGGTCAAAATGTCTCGGTAGGTGATCAGGTCAGCATTGTAAGTGATGCTGATCACTTCTGCGTGCCCCGTAGTGCCTGCGCAAACCTCTTTGTAGGTGGAGTGGGCAGCGCCGCCAGAAAATCCAGATTCGACGTTCTTTACGCCGTTCAGCTCTTCAAACATCGCTTCTAGGCACCAGAAACAACCGCCGGCAAGTGTCGCCACCTCTTTCTTGCCGTCCATTTTCTTGTCGTCAGCCACGGCTTCGGCTGAACCCCATACTGCGGCCATAGCAAGGGCCACGACGATGATCAACTTCAAGAACTTCATTTCTGCGCCTTTCGAAAAATCTGCTGCATCCAATTCGCATTGTTCACGTAAAAGATACGCAGGCTCAGGCGAATGTGTGACATTTGCCAGATAGTGTAGATCGACGCGGGCCCCATGGCCACCTCTTTACCGAACCACAAGCCGCCTGTAGATTGAAAAGACACAAGGAGTGAATGGAATATGCGTTGGCGATTGATCGTTCTGACTTTTGCAATGATGTTACCCGTCACGATTTTCGCCGGCGAGGGCCCGCAGGTGAGCGACCCGTTGCCCATCAGCATCCGTCACACTCGCGTAATGGCATCCGAGGTGATGGCCGAAGATCGACGCTTCAGCGTGCATCTGCCCCGCGGGTACGAACAACAGCCAAGCCGAAGCTACCCCATGATGATTGTGCTCGATGGCGGCGCCTGGGCCGGCTTGATGGCAGAGACATTGCACTCGTATCGCATGCGCGGCGCGGCACCTCCGGTGATCGTTGTCGGCGTTGGAAATACAGACCGCACTCGCGACTTGACCACAACCCACGTTGACGACATGCCCACAAGCGGCGGTGCTGACAAATTCGCCAAGTTCTTAGGCGATGAGCTCATCCCCTATATTGATCAGGAATACCGGACCAACAGCTATCGCATCATATTTGGCCACAGCTTTGGCGGACTGTTCGGAGTGTATTCCGTAATCTGTCACCAAGAACTCGGCTTTGATGCCTGCATCGCTGCAAGCCCAGCACTCTACTATGACCGTGGTCCAACTCTGCGAAAGATCGAAAAGGTGTTGGCCGAAAACCCACCCCAAGGCCCCAAGTTTTTCTACCTCTCCATGGCCAACGAACTGTCTTACGCCGAAGCCATCGACTTTCTCAAGGAGCAATTTGGTGACGAAGATTGGGTGCGGTGGCAAGAGAAGAAATACGCTGAAGAAACCCATGGCTCGGTTCCCAAGCGTGTGATTCCCGATGGCGTGGAAGCTTTGTTTGCAAACTGGTCGATGTCTCGCAGCACGATGAATGGTGGCTGGGAAAAAGTGGCCGATCACCACAAGATGTTAAGCAAGCAAATGGGCTACGAGGTTTTGGTTCCTGAAGCCATGGCCAACACCATTGGGTACCAAGAGATGAATCGTGGCGACACCTCTGATGCGATCAAAATATTCGAATGGAACGCGCAGACTTATCCGGCATCGGTCAATGTGTGGGACAGCTTGGGCGAGGCTTTGCTCGCCAAAGGCCGGCTTGCCGACGCCGCCGTTAACTACGAGAAAGTATTGGCCTTGGCCCCTGGCGACGCCAACGCGCTCAAAATGCTAGATATCATCAGGAACCGACAAAGTGATTGACGAACGCACGATGAGCTAGCGGGTGTCCTTCTTTTTGATTTTCAGTTCGGGGTCAAGCTTTCGGGCGCCCCCGTCATTGACCGTGATCTCAAAAGCACGCAAAACATCCGGGGTATTCAAGTTCATATTTGTTATCATGAAACCATTCAGATAAGCACTGACGCGGAGGTGTTCTACGGCATCGCTTCGCGGACTCGACAGCACCCAAGTTTCAACATCCGAACTCCCCGCCTTTTTGTCGGCGGTAGATTTGTAAACGGTGAATCTCGTAACCTCGGCATTCGAGTCCATACTCCGATGGGGAACAAAGGCGAACGTCTCACCAAAATTCAGGGTTCTTTTGTTGCCATAACCGCCAAATATCCGCCACTTGGCAAACTTGAGTTCAGCGGTACCTTTGGCCTTGAGTTCGAATACCCGATGGGGCTCAACCGACATGTGGCTGATTTCCATTTCAGGCTTAGCGGTATATTCACTTTTCATTTCCGATTTCATTTCAATTCTCCCTCATTACATGGTTCAAATCATGCGCAGAACAAAAAGAAGCAAAGCTTTGGCGAGCGTACCCCTTGGTCGCTAACCTTCTAGCCACCGCGTCTGCACCATCTCGGTCACCCGAATGGAACAAAACCCTCATCCCCAATTCTTGGAATAATTGCCCCACCACCTCTTCGCTGTTTTGGCGAAAAAAAGTTACCCCATGAGCAAACTCGGCCTTTCCGTCAACCTTATCGCCCATCTCGCTGCACAGATTTCCGCGCAACAACTTCAGATGCAAGTACAACACGGGATAATCGTCATGTTGAGGATCGGAGTCTTGCAAGCTGGCCAGCGTTGCGCTCGTAATGGCGAGGGCCGATGTGCGCTTCTCGGCTGCGCGAGCAAGTTGGGCGCGATTGAGTTGCGCCATAATTTTCACGGGATGATCAACGGGCAAAGAAACAACTAATGCCTCAACCTCTCGGGAATAGCGACCAGCTTCACCATAGGTACCTGCATCGATAAAAAGACCCACCATCGTATTCAAGCTGCGGGCGAGCGACACCCGCCAATCACGGTTTTCAGGGTCTTTTACCTGCAGCCCCCTGGACAGATTCAAGTCCAACTCGAAATTTTTCTGGGCCTGGGCAGTGAGCCCGAGATTCTGCAACACTCGGCCTTCCCTGTACCAAATCGTCGCCAACCGCTCCTGGAATTCCAAATTTAGACTGTCAGCGGTTGCAATCGTTTCAATGTTTTTTCGCGCGTCAGCAAATAGCAGCCGAGCGTCCTCTAAATGCCCCATGTTCTCCATGAGTCCCGCGTAAATGGCTTGCGAGTTGGCCAAACTCTCGCGCCGGGGTAGGTCATTTGGGTTTTGCGACGACAGCCAAGCTTTTGTCTCAACCGCTTCCTCCAAAATCACCATCGCTAGCGGCATTTTACGCTGCTGGCGGTAGACCATGGCCAAATTAGTTTGGGCATAGGCTAATTCCATTTGCCAGGTTTGATTGGTGCTGTCCCGTTCGACAAGGTCTTGCGAAATACGGTAATACTCTCGAAAGTTTTTGGCCGCTTCTTCGCTGTTCCCTTCGTAATAAGCCACAGAACCCAACCAAAAATAAGTCGCGCCAAGTTGAAGTATCCAATCGGTGTTTTCCTCATCGCGCGAGGCCAAATCTTTGGCGGCGACCAACGCCTCAGCAAACGATACCTGAGCCGAATCCAACTGTCCGCGGTGCATCCGGATTTCACCGAGTAAACTCAGCGTGCGCACGTAGCGGTCAGCATCACCGGAGCTTAAACCGACAGGATCGCGTCCACTGAAATACTCCATTGCTTTGTTGCCCAGCACATCCATGATCTCCAAGCGATTGACAGGTTCCAATTTGTCGCGCAAATCACCGAGCATGAAGCCCATCAAGTCTTCAACTTGGGTGCGGTGCAAAGTGGCCTCGCTTTTTTCTCGTTGCAGGTCGCGTGTGTATTTTAAGCCTGTGGTGATGACCAACACCAAAATCAAAATGGCGGCCAAACGGCGATTGCGACGAGCTGGTTTATTGTGGACCCAACGCAATTTTGCCAAGGCTTCCAAGGCAGTGGGGCGCACGCGAGGAGAACAGCTGGTCAAGCGAAGAATAAGTTCTTCAATGTGAGCGTCGACGCCCACCATGGGTTGAGTGTTCGCTGCTTTAACTTGTTCCAACAGCTCTGGCAATTCGATGCATTTTTTATAAACGGGTTTTTCAGTCAGCAAGAATTGCATAACTATTCCGCAAGAATACATGTCACTCGCAGCAGTAGCGGGCTCACCAGCAGCTTGCTCTGGGCTCATAAACTTGGGAGTGCCGAGAATTCCATCGCGGCGGGTAAAAGATTCTTCGAGTGGCGGACTGATAGATGCCGTACCGAGAACTTTAGTAGTATCGAGGGAAACGGTGTCTGATTCGGGGTCAGGCTCGACAAGGTGGCGCGCTAATCCAAAATCCAGGACTTTCACCACTCCGTCATTGGTCACCATCACATTGTCGGGTTTCAAATCGCGATGAATGATGCCGGCCTCGTGGGCCAGAACCAAAACTTCGAGTAGCTGTTCCAGTACGTTGAGTTTGGCGGCTGTGTCTGCTGAATAGTTGGTCAGGGTACGACCACGAACAAGTTCTAGTACCAAGTGGTCGCGGTCTTGACCCTCGAGATAATCGTATATTCGGCAAATGCCCTGATGATCTAGGCTGGAAAGGATGCGCGCCTCGCGTAAGAAGCGACTTTTTTCACGGGCCGAAGGGCGGTCTTCTGCACTTATCGACTTGAGGGCGACTCGGCGTTGGAGCGTTTCGTCCTCCGCCTCAAAGACATCGCCCATTCCACCGCGGCCCAAGTGAGCCACGATGCGATAGTGGCCTATTAGTCTGCCGATCTGGTCCATGCCGTCTCCCCCATATGGCACACGTCCACAAAGTCTGAGGGGCGAGACTTGGCACCACAGTAGCACGAATTATCGCTAAATTGTTGATTTTATTAGAGGTAGGAAATACCAACAAACAATTGGCCCCTCAACTGCTCAAAGCAGCCGAGGGGCCATTCTCTTTTCAATCCGGAAATTGAACGAAGGCGCCTACTTCAGCATCACCATTTTTTTCGTCTCACTATATCCGTCTAACTCAAGGCGGTAGAAATACACGCCAGAGCCTGCGCGGCGTCCAGCACGATCGTTGCCGTCCCAAGCAACGGTGTATTCACCGTCGGATATGGATTCGTTCACGAGAGTACGGATCAAACGTCCTGCCGCATCGTGAATAGCTAGTCGCACTGGACCAGCATTGGCGACGCGGAAAGAGATTTGAGTTGATGGGTTGAATGGATTTGGATACGCGTTGCCGAGTTCGGAGCGCGTTGCCGGTATGTCATCCACTGCTGAAACGAACGGCTGGAACCAACCGATGTCTCCAAAGTGCGCCAAGGTCAGGTCGACTTCGTCATTCAGACCTGGTGTGATGCCAGGCTCCATCAACAAACTTGGATTTGCCGAAACATCAAAATGGGAAGTTGACGATCCCGGTTGCAATGGATTTGGCGAAAACAATTTGACGCGGCCTTGATTGTCAGTGCCCGCAAGGACGCTAGCGTCCAACTGCAACGTGACATTGACGCCGCCACCAAGTTCAGCTTTGAGCAAGTTTCCGTCGGCCAAAGTCACACTGATTGTTGGTATCGTCAGGCCAGGGTCAGCTCCACCTAGTGGCGGTGGAGTACCTGCAACCACGTTATTGACAATGATCACCGCGATGGCGCCAGCAGCTTCGGCGCCTTGAGCCTTGAGGACAAATGAGCACGAGCCACGATCAATCAAAGCGATATTGCCATTGACTTGGGCACCGTTAGTCAGGGCGCTGCAACCATCGGAACCAACGCCAACGCCATCTTCGACCAAGACCAAATTGCCGGTGATACCCGCAATGTCCAAGGCAGGTCCGAATGATGCCGAACCCGCTGCCATAGAGGCTGGCAAGGTTCCCGGCGAATTGATGGTCAATACTGGCGGGCCTGACAAGAATGAAGGAGCGGCAGCCGTCACGCCGTCGCCATCCCACACCACGTTGCCGTCGTTCACAGCCGAAGCCTGGCGTTGAGCATCGTTCATTTCATCCCAATGCAAACCACTGGAGTTGTCCAGGATGTGGCGTGAGTAAACATCTGGGAATCCATTAAATTCGGCGCCGGACGAACCATTGACGAAAGTGCTGAATCCCAAACCGTGGCCAAATTCGTGCAACAAAACCGGCAACAGCGCAATATCGTTGCCCGCGTTG
Source organism: Candidatus Krumholzibacteriia bacterium (assembly GCA_047639735.1). GTDB lineage: Bacteria > Krumholzibacteriota > Krumholzibacteriia > LZORAL124-64-63 > LZORAL124-64-63 > JAGRNP01. Next base: position 22,972 of record JBLIOK010000001.1, read on the forward strand.
CCGTCGAATCCGTAGTACCAATTCGTGCCATTGAGGCAGTTATTGTTGTTGTCTACACTGGCGTTAAATGTGGTGTTGATGTCGTTGAAGGTGGGGTCCAGATCGAATCCCGCCTGCTTATTGCCCAAGGCGCCGTGATACCATGTGCTCACTTCTTCGGCGCCCGCAAAATCGCGGTTGACGACAATGGCTCCCGCGGATCCGAGCACGCCGCCGTCAGCATCGCAAGACAACGGATCAAACTTCGCTTGGATTCGAATCGTGACATCACTGTCGAGTAAGCCACCCCAAATATCGGCGGCGTAGGTGAACAGATTAAGGCGCTGTTCGCCAATCGTTAGGCCGGGATTGCCGCCTACAGCTGCGACTGGCGTCGCGTCGTTAAATCCTTCGCCAGGTCCGTCAAGGTTAACGATCACGATTGTCGCGGCCTGAGCAGCGAAACCAAACATCGAGATGGCCAGCAAAGTGGCCCCAAAAACTTTTAAGAACTTTTTCATATTAGCGAACCTCCAGGCCGTTGGCGTCGGTTTCTGGTTGGGCTTCGCTCAAGAAGTCTTCGGCCGCTTTCATGTCTTCGGTGCACAACGTTTCCACTTTGCCTTCTTCATTGATGCGGGCGACGCTCGCGCTCATGAAGCGGCCTTGCAAATGCACGCTAACCCGGCCGTCTGGGTGGTGAACTTCTTCCAAGCCTTCGGTGCTGCGACTGAGCATGTTTTCCATGGCCGCGGCTTTGTCGGCGTCGGTTGGGTTTGAGAGGCGCAAAGCATCTGGACCTGTTACCAGCTCGCCAGTTTCGGGATCGATAGCGGCGCGCATTGCCGCGGTGCCTGGAGTTGCGATGAGAGAATCCGGCGATTCGCGGTCAGGTGCTAGCAGTACGGCCATGGCCACTACTGCCACGGTACTGCAAGCTACTAATAGCTTAGTTTTTGGGCGCTTGAACATGAGATGTCCTTTCGGATATCGGGGAGAGAGTTGGGCGAAAACAATCTTAGGCGATAGTCTACCGATTGTAGACCAGAGCCCAGAAGCGATATTTTTGATGGACAGGCGCAGGCTCCAGCTAGGGATTGCTGGGTCCTGGTTGGGGGTTCCCTAGAGGGTAAGGCCCCGATTCGCACTTATCACCATACCATAGTAATGAGAAACCTATTATATCACAACCGTACCCCATAAATTCAAAATTTACGTCGACAACTCTTGACATATTACATCATGTCGATTAGTCTAGACATATGGAAACACAAGCAGCCATCATCATTCTCGACGCACTCTCTCAAGAAACGAGATTGAGAGCGTTTCGCCTTTTGGTCCAAGCCGGGCCCAATGGTCTCGCCGCCGGTGCCCTTAGCCAAGAGCTGGGCACGCCGCACAATACGTTGTCCTTCCACCTCAATCATTTGTCCAACGCCGGAGTTGTGACATCGCGCAAGGAAGGACGCTCGGTTATCTACACAGCGAATTTTGAAGCCATGAACGGTCTGATCGGCTTTTTGGTCAAAGACTGCTGTGGCAACGAATTCGCCTCCATCAAAGAGGACGACGGATCTGGATTTTCAATCATCGAGCTCGCCAATTGCTGCGAGCCTGACAAACGCAAAGAAGGGTGAAGACCATGAAAAGAATGCACATCCACGTTGGCGTGGAGAACCTCGACCAAAGTATCAAGTTTTACAGCGCCTTGTTTGGCGCCGAGCCCGCCAAGACCAAAGAAGACTACGCCAAATGGATGCTCGAAGACCCGCGCATCAACTTTGCCATTTCGACCGGCGCGACCAAGGTTGGCGTGGATCATTTGGGCATGCAGGTTGATAGCCAGGAAGAGTTAACCGAAGTGCGTGGACGGATGGAAAAGGCTGATATGTCAGTCTTTGATGAGGGCGAAGCTGTTTGCTGCTACTCGCGTTCGGAAAAGTCCTGGGTCAAAGACACTTCGGGTGTGTCTTGGGAATTTTACCAGACCATGGAAGACGTGCAGACGTTTGCGATGGCCAAGGATTCCACTGACACGGCTTGCTGCACACCAGACGCGCGTGGGTTAACCAACTGCGACTGATCTGATGATTGGGGGAGAATTTTGGGTAATCTCATTGCCCAAGCTCCCCTCAGCTGTTAAATATGCCGTTCAAGTCCCCACCCACCCCTTCAGGGACGGTCTGATGCAGAACGAGCGCGCCCACGACAAAATTGCCGTCGTCGATTTCGGCGGACAATATGCCCACCTCATCGCCACCAAAGTTCGTCGCGCCGAAGTCTTGGCGGAAATTCGCCAGCCTGAAGACGCCATCGAAGAATTCGCGGGATACAAAGGCATCATACTTTCGGGCAGCCCAGCCTTGGCCTCTTTTGGCGAAGATGCGGACTGGAACAAAGGTATTCTGGATCTTGATGTGCCCATCTTGGGCTTTTGCTTCGGGCATCAGGAAATTGCCAAGCATTACGGCGGCACCGTGGTCAATGGCAAGCAGGAATGGGGTCACGCCGATCTGCACATTCACCGCGAACACGAGTTGTTCGCGGGTCTGGAAAAAGTCGAACAGGTTTGGATGAGCCACTTCGATTCCGTTACAGGCATCGGGCCTGACTTTGAAGAGTTGGGGCACACGGTTTTAGGCGAAGGCAGCCCCCCTCACCCCTACGCAGTCATCGCTAGCGACAAGCTGAAACGTTACGGTTTCCAATTCCACCCAGAAGTCGGCGACACCCTGCACGGCGACGAAATGATCGCCAATTTTGTGCGCAAAATCTGTGGCTGCGAACCGTCTTGGAACATGGTCCGCTACGTCGAAGAACAAGTTGGAAAAATCAGGGAACAGGTGGGTGACAACTCGGTCTTTCTTCTGGCCTCAGGTGGCGTCGATTCAACCGTCGCGGCGAAATTGTTTGCCGATGCTTTGGGCTCCGAACGCTTGCACCTTTTGCACGTCGACAACGGATTGATGCGCAAAGATGAATCTGCTGCCGTGGTGCAAATGTTCATTGATTTTGGACTTGGCGAGAACTTCCACTTCATCGACGCGACCGACGAATTTCTAAGTTCGCTGGAAGGCTTGATTGAGCCAGAAGCCAAGCGGCGCGCGATCGGCGACACCTTCATTTCAGTGTTTGAAAGTGAAGCCCGGCGGTTGGGCATTGAAGGTCACTTGCTCGGTCAAGGCACGATCTATCCGGACACCATTGAATCCGGCGGGACCAAACGGGCCGACACGATCAAGACTCACCATAACCGGGTGCCCATCATTGAAGAAATGATCGCCGCGGGCAAAGTGATCGAACCCCTAGCCGACCTTTACAAAGTCGAAGTGCGGGAACTTGGCGAACGACTGGGAATCCCGCATGACATGATTTGGCGGCATCCGTTCCCGGGTCCCGGGCTTGGCGTGCGCCTTTTGTGCAGCGACGGCCAGCCTCAAGATATAGAGGTGCTGGACGCTCTGGCACCGGCGGTCGCAAACGCCGTCAAACCCTACGGTCTGATGGCCACCCCGCTACCGATCAAATCTGTGGGTGTCAAAGCAGACTTGCGCTCGTATGAACATCCCGTCTTGATTCACGGGGACGCCAACTGGGATCAACTGGCTGAGGCGTCGGGCACTATTTTCAAGACCATCGACGGCATCAACCGCACCTTGTGGAACCTCACACCAGAGATGCCCAAGGCGTTCATTTCATTAGCGGCCACGATGACCAAGGATCGTCTCGACCTGCTGCGCGAATGTGATCAACTGATGATGGATGGCTTGCGGCGGCACAATTTGTACGCCCAGGTTTGGCAATGCCCGACCGTCCTGGTGCCTTTGGAGATTGATGGTCAAGGACGTGAACTTTGTATTCTGCGCCCCATTCAAAGCGAGCGCGCGATGTCCGCGACCGCTGCTCGATTGCCATTGGAATTGTTGGGGGAACTTCGCGAAAAGATCATGGCCTTGCCCGGTATCAGCGGCCTCGCCTACGACTTGACCAGCAAGCCGCCAGGAACGATCGAATGGGAATAAGCGCCTAGTTGGTGCGCACCATTTCGACTCTACGATTGATGGCTCTGCCCTCATCAGTGCCATTGCTTGCAAGCGGAACATCTTGACCGTAACCGACTGAAGTCAAGCGAGCAGCTTCTACCCCATGCCCTATCAAGTAATTCTTTACCGTTTCCGCGCGGCGGCTCGAAATATCCAGGTTATAGGCGGGAGAGCCGGTGCTGTCGGTGTGGCCCTGGATTTCAAAATTTAATTCGGGATGCGCTTGTAACTGGGTCACAACATCATCCAACACGGTAAATGATTCGTTCACCAATTCGGCGGAGTTAAAGGCAAATGTCACGCCCATAAGAACGACCGCGTTTTCGAGAGCGGCTTCGTGCGGGCAACCGTTTTCTCGCACCGCAACACCAACCGGAGTGTCGGGGCATTCGTCGGCTGCGTCTAATACGCCGTCGCCGTCGTTGTCGTTATCGGGACAACCATCGTCATCTTCGAATCCATCAAGATCTTCGGCGTCGTCGGGGCACAGGTCGAAGGCATCGATCACACCGTCACCGTCATTGTCCGGATCAGGGCAACCGTCGCTGTCACGATATCCGTCGAGGTCTTCGGCATCGTCGGGGCACAAATCAACGGCATCTAGCACTCCGTCGCCGTCGTTGTCTTCATCGGGGCAGCCGTCTTGGTCGCGATAGCCATCAAAGTCTTCTGGTTCATTTGGACAAGCGTCATCTTCGTTCTTGATGCCGTCACCATCGTTGTCGCCAGAGCCCCCAAAATACCAGGTGCCGCCCACAAACATGTCCCAACGACCGGAGTTGATATCTGCCTGTTCGGGCCCCCACAATACGCTAGAACCAACGTTGTCTTTGTCATTGCCCAAGATGAATGCGTAGCGTGCGCCCACATCAAGACTGAATGATTCGCTGAGGAAATACTCGGCGCCTAGGTTGAATCCTAGGTTAAAGTTTGTGCCTTCAAGCGGCGTAAGGTTTCCGTCACCGTCATACCCGGTGACCGTGGGGCCATCGGGAAAAATGCCCGTGTTGCCGCGTCCATTGCCATCAATCACATGCCAACCCATCACACCCAACTGGGCCCCGGCGTAAGGACCGAATCGTTTATCGGGCGAAAAATGGTACCGAGTTCCCACATAGCCAGTGGTCATGCTCGTGTAAAAGGCGTGCACGGATCCGAAGCCAAAACCAGCGTCTTCGCCTTGCAATGCACCGGGGCGATTGTAGCCGTAGTTCAAGCCCACTTCGAATGACCACTGAGGAGTGTATCCGCGTCGTAACCAGATTCCGATGTTTTGATCTACGTTAGAATAATCGTGATCGCCGCCAACCAGTTTTTGGATGCCCAATTGCATGCCGATGCCCGTGCGGTCCACCAAGCTATTGGCGCAAGCGACAGAGGCAGCGCCGAAGCTGAAGACGATAGTAAGAACGATATTTCGCAGCACCAAATACTCCCAAACGGTTCTCACATCGTTGCGGATGTCAGAAAACTTGAATTGGTTCATCGCTCCACCTAAACTATCGCCTATCGCAACTGGCTGCAAATGTTATAGAGTCGCGATTCTGATGAGCGCGCCACATCACCGAAAGAAAAGGCATGTCCATAATCTTTAAAGATCATAAATTGCAACGGGAGATGGAAACCGCTCTCGCGGCAGTCCGCCAAGCGGGATTACTTTGCCGTGCTGTTCAGGCTGAAATTGACCTGGGCGCCGAATCGAAACAGGACAAGAGTCCTGTCACCATTGCGGATTTTGGCAGCCAAGCGTTGATCTGCCGAGCCCTGGGCGAAGTGTTTCCCGACGATCCCGTCATCGGTGAAGAAGACGCCGCCATGCTGCAAGAAGATGGCCACGAAAACATGCTCACTCGCGTGCTTGGCCACGTTGGACAATACGTTTCGCCCGCTTCGAGCGCCGATGTCTGTGCTTGGATTGACCGTGGCAATGCGAAGACATACAGCGACCGGTTTTGGACTTTGGACCCCATCGACGGCACCAAAGGATTTTTGCGCGGCCAGCAATACGCCATCGCGTTGGCGCTAATCATTGAAGGCGAAGTTGCCCTGGCGGTGCTCGGCTGCCCCAATCTTGGCACCTCTTTGGCCGCTGAACGTGGCGACGGCACCTTGATGGCTGCAATAGCAGGTGAAGGAACCTGGCAAATGCCGCTCGTCGGTGAAGGTGTCGGTGTGCGTGTGAACGTGAGTCCGCAAAACGACACTGCCCAAATTCGTTTCTGCGAATCAGTAGAAGCCGCCCACTCTTCCCATAGCGATTCGGCGCGCATCGCAACCGAATTACAAATAGAAGCTGAGCCCGCTCGACTCGATAGCCAAGCCAAGTACGCAGTGGTTTCGCGGGGCGAAGCCGAGGTCTATTTGCGCTTACCACGCGACAGCAAATACCAAGAGAAAATTTGGGACCACGCGGCTGGAGTGCTGTGCGTTGCTGAGGCAGGCGGGCAGATCACAGATGTGCCCGGAAATCCGTTGGACTTTTCTCAGGGCTACACCCTGTCAAAAAATTCGGGCGTTATTGTGAGCAATGGCTCGCTGCACGAAAATGTGCTGCGAGCCATTACAAAGCTGGGCATTGGACGTTTTGACGGCTAGAAAAAGAAGGCCAAACGGAAGGCGTAGTATTCTGCGTCTTCGGTCATTTTATAGCGCAGACTAGCGTCGATCATTTTTTTGCGAATACCGACATTTGGCACCAAGCCCCACTCATCGACGTTCGTGTAATATCCGCCTTCGGCTCCAATATAGAGCATACCAAAATCGACCTGCGGACCGACGGCAAACTCCCACATTGAAAAACTTTCCGTCTTCACGTTGGTGCCTTCAAACAGGGTTCTGCCCTCGAAGTTGTACCAACCCAGGCTAAGGGTCACGTCGACGATACCAGACAATGGGTAGTCAAAAACCGATGACAATCCATAGCCATCGCCGACAAGGCCTTCGAAATTACCCTTTGGCTTGGCATAACTGACGGCTAAGCCACCGGTTTTTTGGGCCAAGGCGCTCGATGCGCTGCCCATGATACTCAGTGCCAATATAGCCCACAAAATCCGTTTCATTCTTCACTCTCCTGAGGCAAGTTTCCGGCGCCGTTCGAAATCCGGTCGCCTTTTTCATCTATCCAGACCATATTCTGATACACGGATGACCAATCGTACAGGAGAAAGCATGCTCATCGTGATCGGCGGCGGCCCCGCCGGCTATTTTAGTGCCATTCGCGCCCGCGAAATGGCACCCAAACGCCCTGTGATCCTGCTCGAAAAAGGATCTGTGGTCTTGCGCAAAGTCGCCATCAGTGGCGGCGGCCGCTGCAATGTTACCCATGCCTGTTATGACCCCAGTGAATTGGTGACCCATTACCCTCGCGGTGAGCGGGAATTGCGGGGACCATTTCATGCCTTCGGTCCCAACGAAACCGTGGCCTGGTTTGCTGAACGCGGTGTCGCGTTAAAGACGGAACCGGACGGGAGAATGTTTCCGGACACCAACTCGGCCAAGACGATCGTCAACTGCGTTCGGAGAGTTGCCGAATTGGCCGGCGTCGAAGTGCGCACAGGAAAAGCGGTGACCAGCCTTGTCAAAACGACAAACGGCTTTGAAGCCAGCTTGAATGATGGGTCGGTCTTGTCGGCCGATGCCGTCGTGATCGCCGCCGGAGGCCAAACGTCTGGTGGCGGGTCAGGCTACGACTTGGCCGAATCGTTAGGGCACAGTATTGTGCCTCCCGTTCCATCGCTCTACACATTCAAAATCCAAGACCCTATTCTGACGGATTTGCCCGGAGTTGTGGCTCCCCACGCCACCGTAAAAGTGCTGGGCGCCAAAAAACTGACAGAAACGGGCCCCGTGCTCGTTACCCATTGGGGCCTTAGCGGTCCGGCCATATTGCGTCTTTCAGCTTGGGGTGCCCGCCAACTGTTTGAGATGGACTATAAGCATCAAATTGCCATCAATTGGTGTCCCGAGTTCAGCCTTGCTCAAATCAATGAAGTGTTGATGGGCGCCACCCGCGATCACGGCAAGCAGCAGGTGCGCAACGCGTGCCCAGTCGAATTGCCCAAGCGATTGTGGCAAGCTTTAGTCGTCGCCGCTGACATCGCGCAAGAAACGCGTTGGGCCGAGGTGAACAAAAAGCAGCGCACCACTTTGGCGCGCCGCATTGTTGACTGCATTTTTGACGTCGATGGCAAAACCACCAACAAAGAAGAATTCGTTACTTCTGGTGGCGTATCATTGAAAGAAGTGAACTTCAAAACCATGGGCAGCCGAGTTTGCGAAGGGCTGTTTTTCGCCGGTGAAGTGCTCAACATCGACGGCATCACCGGTGGCTTCAATTTCCAATCATGTTGGACCACCGGTTATCTGGCTGGCGAAGGCATGGCCAGATTTTCGGCTGCAAAAGACTGAGAAAAGCCTGCGGCCTACTCAGTTTCAGGCTTGCCCCAATCACCCAACAAATTCAAATCTTCTGAGATATCGAGGGCAGGCATGGGACCGTCCCACGGGTTGTCTGCCAGCAGATAGTAATCAAACCATGCGATCACCCGATTGAGAAAGTCGGTCCGGCCAAAGCGCTTGTTATTGCCGTGACCTTCGCCCGGATAGTAAATCAAACGCACCGAAGGGTGCCCTGACATTTTAAGCGCGCGAAACATTTCTTGGGCCTGACTAAAATGGACACGGTGATCGCGGTCGCCATGCAGAATCAAAAGCGGAGTCTTGTTTTTTTCGGCGTGCCGAACCGGGCTGCGTTCATGCATCACGTCCCACATTTCACGGACGGGTTTTCCCATGTGCACATATTCATCTTCATAGGGGATATTGGTCAGGAACCTCTTGCTGACCAAATCGCTGACGCCGACAAAAGTTGCCCCGGCTGCGAAGCGGTCGCTGTAAGTCGAGGTCAACCAATTGGTGGCAAAGCCGCCATAGCTGCCACCCATTACCGCAACTCTATCCGGATCAACCAAACCTTCGGCGATCAAGTGATCAAGGCCGTCAACAATATCGTCGAATTCTTTGCCAGCCGGATCTCCATAGCTAGACATTGCAAATTCATAACCACGGCCAGTGCTGCCGCGATAGTTGGGCATAAACACGCCGTACCCTTGAGCAGTAAATGCTTGTCCAGGAACCGCATAGCGCGTTAGCCAACCGTTGGTCAAATTGGACTCTGGGCCTCCATGTACGTAGACCACCAAAGGAAATGTGCCTGATTCATATCCCACCGGCATCATTAACATGCCTTCGATTTCCAAGCCGTCCCTAGCAACCCACGTCACGACCTTTTGCTCGCCCAACTCCACGTCGTCCAGCACCGCGTTGTGGTTGGTCAACCGTTTCAATTCACTCATGCCGTTCCACGAATACAACTCGCCTGGTGCTTGAGGAGTGTTGCCCACCACGACCATGTTTTTTGCTTTCGGGTGAGTGGACGGCATGCCAACGATGACACCCGTTTTTTCGCCGTTCAGCAGAACCCGACGATCTTCAGGGTCGCCTCCCCTACTTATTGTGCTCAGCGTTGGGTACACACCTTCATCGGCGCGGTACAGCAAGGTCTTATTGTCGCGCCATACGGCACTGCGAATGTGACCAGAAAAATTTTCGGGTGTTAGTGACTTGTTGTTCGAGCCGTCGAGTTCACATACAAAAAGCGTGCTAACAGCGTGGTCTTTTTGCGACGATGCGCCCGTCCAAGCCAGGTGCTTACTATCAGGACTGATATCATACGTGCCCAATTTTCCCGGTGCGTCGATGATGAGTTCGCTTGTGCCGTCCGCCAAGTTCAAACGATAAACGTCTTGAAAAACATACTTTTCATCGATGAGGTTGCGCGCGCTTGCGGTGTAGATGATCCACTGGCCATCGGGACTGGCTTTGATACTCCAAATCGCAACACCCGACAAATGAACCGTGGCTGAATCTGGCAGAACGCCATACTCGAAAGGCACGGCGGACATGAGGCTGGATTTGAGGTCTTCTTCAAAAGGCGCGATATTAAAGCCTTTTTTATTCAGCTCTTTTTCCCGGTCTGTTGGTGCCTCGGTGGCGAAATAGTAGAACGAATTTCCATCGGCGCTCCAGGTGTAGCCAGCAATCCCTGACGGGCTATCAGTGGCAGCCTTCGCTTCACCACCGTGCAAAGGCATTACCCAGACCTGTTTTTCTGCATCGGCGCCGCGAGTGGTCAAAAAACTCAAATATTTGCCATCTGGTGAAAACTGAGGACCGCTGGCTGACGCCTTGCCCGTGGCAAAAGGCAAAACCTTTTGGGACTCCAAATGCATCACCCAAATATTTGTCCATGCGTTACCGGGTTTGTCATTCAGGGCACGGTTTTGACTGGTTGTGAAGGCAGCATATTCACCGTCGGGTGAAAGTTTTGCCGAACGCACATGCTGCAAGTCCAGCAGCTGATCTGGCGTTAAGCCGGCGGACAAAGCACCGCTGGCGCCCAGCACAAAGGGCAACACAAACAACGAAACCAAATATCTGAATAGAAACTTCATCGGGGATCTCCATGGTCGGGGAAGAGTATTAGGCGGCGGCAACATACCATAAAAGAGGCGCTATCGCCGCAACATTTAGTCGATAACCCGCTGCATGTTTTGTTTGAGCTTGGCGATCGTTTGCGCCGCTTGCCGAACCTCCTCGGCGTCAAATTCATGAACCAGGAACTTCATCATGCCGCCCTCTTTGCGCATCGCTTCGCGAATCATCTCGAGGCCCTGCGGCGTGAGATCTAAAAAGCGTGACCGACGATGGGCTGGATTAGGCTTTGTGACCAAAATGCCTGACGCCAACAAGGGGTTGGCGGTCGACTGTATGTATTGGCGGGAAACATTGCGGTTTCGCGCAAGCGCGGGGACTGTGGTGGGCCCCCGTTTTTTGAGCTCCAAGAGCAGCGAGCGTTCCGACATGGTCAGCTTTTGCTCGGCGTGCAAACTTTCAGCAGCCTGTTTTAGCATTTCGGCCAACGCCCGTGTCGCGCCGATGAGTTCATTGAGTGCAAACAGAGATTGGCGGTTGTCACTGGTTATATCGGGGCTGTGGTGGTCGTACATGGTCACTCCATTGCTTGAAGGAGTGGTCACTTTAGCAAGGACATGAGACATATAGCAAGTCTATTGTCATATATTTTACAGCGCGACAAGTCACCATCAAACCGGCCACACACACTTGTCAACCTAGTTGTCTACTTTCCGCTTATTTTCTTGGCAACAACCCAATGTGCGTTACCCAGTCCGGCAAGATTCAGGACCCATTGTTTGATTAAAGCCAATTTGAGCCGGATTCCTTCTTCCATACCGGACCCGCTGACCGTGCGTGACGAAACGACCTCGAAGCTGGTTCGGTGCAGCAATGAATGCAGACCCTGGCGCGAAAACAGGTTCAGGTGTTGGGCGGGATCTCGCATTTCCCAGCTCGAGCCTTGGAGCCGGCCACGAAGGCTTTTGGTGTTGGGAGTTTGGATCAAAAGAAGTCCGTTGGGTTTGAGCATTTGCCAGCAGTTCGCCAACATTTGCTCAGGGTCCGTGACATGCTCCAACACATCAACCGCCATAACGGCGTCATAGGCAGGTCCTTCAGCAACGAACTCCAACACATTGACAACATTGATTGTCGATTGTGGATTCTTCTGAGACGCCAGCGAGGCCAGTTCAGCAGAAAGCTCTAGAGCGTCGCCCTGCCAGCCTCTTTTTTGAGCCAACTCCAGCAGAACTCCTGAGCCGCATCCGACTTCCATGAGGCGGCAACCGGGCACCTCTTTTTCCAATTCGTTTTCTAGACTGACCAGATGCCTTAAGAAGTATTTTTGCCGCGACGCCTCAAGGTCGGCCTGGCGTCGCACGCCCTCTTTCCCCTCAAAAACGACGTTTGGTTGCTTTTTAGGGACAGGAAAGAGAAAAAGCCCAGAGCACCTAGTACACTGACAATACACATTGTCATAATGAACACCCGCCTGCACCAAACAGAAATTTTGGCACATAGGACACCGCAAAAGGTCAGTCACTTGACCAACTCAAACTCGACGGAGCCCATAGGTTGGCCACTAACCAGCACCTCAATCTTATGTGTCCCAGGATATAGCCGTCGTACCGACCGTGGCACAAAGGCATGATTCTTTTGCAGGCTCAGCGTCTCGCCAGGCGCCACTTCTACGTTCTTCCACTTGAACACCTTGGCGGAAACCCTCCCGGCCGCTCGCTGGTGGTGCACAGCGTAGTCGACGACCAGCTTCTGTTTTTTCTTGCCGGTTGAAACAAGCTGTAACGAGATTTCCTGGGTGCCGCCCACCCGCAACCGGCCATGCGCCAGCGCAAGCTTGGCATTAATATTGGGCTTCGTGGTGAACCCCAATACACTCAAAGCACGCGGGTCTCCTTTTTTTATCAGGGTTCGCAGGCCGTGCTTCACCAGCGCTTTGCGCTCGTCCGATGCGCCCTGCCACCAATCGCGAGCCAAATCCGTCGTGATTCGCGGGTGATCTTTTGCCACGTCATTCAGGTGATTTGCTACCGATCGCCTCACGTATTCCGACTCATCATCCTTGAGCGACTCTAGCAGCGCCAGCGCAGGTTTTGGGTCTTCCCGAAATACCGGCAATTGCACCCCCCAAGGCAGCAATGGGCGTGTACCCTCAGAAACTAGGCGACGAACGTGATGGTCGGAATCGTCTAGCCAGGTGCTGAAGACAGCCAGAGTTGCCTTCGAGTCGGCCAAAATGAAGGGACGTACCGCAAATTCGGCCGAAAAAACAGAAGTCAGCTGGCGCAAGGCGGCTAACGAAGCCTCGGCCTTGTCCACGCCGCGACTGCCAACCCAATCGACCACCGGCCAGGGAGCGAAGAAGTTTTGGGCTGTGGACTGTCCATCGTTGCGCAACATATCGCCCGCTGCCACAACAGTATCCAAAGCGGCCAGGTAGTCGGTGGGCAATTGTCTGTCGAGGCATTGAATAAAATGATTCACGCGCGCCTTGAGTTCGAGTTGGGCCAAGCCTCGCATGACTTGCCTTTGAAACTGTTGGCCGTCGAATGACGGATCAATCTGCTCAAACGCGGACCGCAACCGCTGTGCAGCCTCGCGTCCAAGACCGTCCTTCATCAATGGTTGTGGTGATTTGGCGGGCATGAAAAGAGTCCCAATCTTTCGCCATGAATATCGGTCAATGTCGAAATGATCAGTGACAGATTAGTCAGTTAACGTAGCGTGCGACAGCCTCGGCAAAAGCGCTTTGTGCCGCAACGCTCGGTATATTTTTGGAGAGTTTAGCCACCAGCTCTTTGACGCTCTTGGATTTTTTCAGCTTGCGTTGCACCAACACCTTAGCCACTGGACCAACATGCATCATCAGCGCGTTGATCAACGCCTCTTTAGTGGTTGGGTCGAGTGCGAATCCAGGCGGGACGGAACCGGACGCAAAACCAGGCTCGCTTCCAGTGGGGGCTGAATGGCTTTGTCCAGCCGCGCCCTGCAAAGCTATCGTTGGGCTATAGCCATCCGAAACCGAAGAAGACTCACCAAGTGACGAAGAGTGACCTTCGCTGATCTTCTCCCACAAAGCGGCAAAAGCCTGCCGCCCCTCCTTGGTGCGCACGTGACCTTCCAACTCGGTGTACAATTCTTCGTGACTAAGACCTTTTTCACTCGCCTTTTTGACCAATACTTTTGCCAACGGACCAACGTGATTGCTGAGAAAAACGGAGATGCGACGTAATTCTTCGACATCCCATTCTATCTTTTTTCCCGTATGAGTCAGATCAGCCGAGGGCATAAAAATAGTGTCTTGCATCGCCGTTTCAACGGGTCCGAAATGAGTCACCAAACCGCCGCGTTGCAACGTGTAGAAGTCGCGGTCCAATGCATGCATATCCTGGTACCGTTCTTCGGGTTTTTTGGCCATCATGCGGCCCAGGATACAGCAGAAATCGTCGCTCAAATCTGGTGCCACGTGGCGCGGGTCGGGCAAAGGGTCGTTCAAATGGCGGCTCATGATGTGGGCACCGCTGCTGCCATCAAAAGGCACGGTTCCAGTGGCCAAATAATAGATCGTCGCGCCCAAGGAATAGATGTCGGCCCGCGCGTCGACTTGACCCAAACCAAGAATTTGTTCTGGTGAGATAAAATGCGGCGTGCCCATGCTTTGACCAGTAACCGTATGGCTCACTTCGTCGGAAAGCCGCTTCACGAGACCGAGATCCACTAATTTAAATTGGCGTTTGCTGGTGAACATCATGTTATCGGGCTTGATGTCACGGTGCACAATTCCGGCGCTGTGCGCGACGCCCAATGCGGCGCAGACTTGACGGGCGAGCTCGATCGTTTGCGATTCGGAAAAACGCCCAATGAGCTTGAGCTCGTCTTTCAAACTTGGCCCATCGATCAATTCCATAGCGATAAAATGGCCGGTCTTGGTTTTACCGAACTCATAAATTTGTACAATGTTCGGATGGTTCAAACTGGCCGCCGCTTGGGCTTCGGTCTCAAATCGCTTCACAAATTTTGGGTCTTCGGCGTACTTGTTTGCCAAGACCTTTAGGGCCACCTTACGATCAAGCGAGCGGTCTCGCCCTAGCCACACAGTGCCCATGCCACCATGGCCCAGCTTGCCTAAGATTTCGTATTTGTCTGGTATGCCGGTGTCTTCAATTTCAGTCATCGTCAAGCATTCCCAAGGCCTGCACCAAACTGATGCGCATCAGATTGAAGGACCCGGCCAAGGTGCTGACTTCGTCTTTGCCATCCATCTTCACTTCGTCTACGTTCAGGTCACCGTGGCTCACTTGCGAAGCCATCGCCGAGAGGCGCGTGATAGGCTTAACCACTACGAAATTCAACAGCAAGTTGAGCACTATTAAGATCACCGCGAACACGCCCACCAAAGTGAGCATCAACTTGCGGAAGACCGCATCGGCCAAAGCAATGGGCGTCGACATGGGCACTTGAACGATCTGAGCACCGACGGTTTCGTTCATTTTCCAACCAAAACCGTTGTTTTCCCCATAGACTGCCAACATGGATGGCGGGGCTTCGGCTGGCGTGTTGTGGCACGCCAAGCAACTCTCATTTTTTATGCGCAACGGTTGACTCAGGTACAACGATCGGCCCAACGGCGTATCTCGCTCGCCGACAATTTCAGCCTTCTCGCCATTGCGGCGAAATTCGTTGACGATATCGGTTTCCCAGTCGACGGCACGGTTGCGCGGATTGGTGGGATTGAGCGTGGCCTCTTTGTAAGTGTAGTCGGGGTGGTTTTCGCGCAAGGCGTTGAATATCTCGGTCGCGGAATAGGCCGGCACCGATTGGGGCAAAAAGGTTTTTTCCAGCTTGTCAGCTAACAATGGGCGCACCTGCGATACCGTATAGCCACGCATCGCCATTGCTGTTTCCATCATGATACGGGCGTTCTGGATGACTTGGTTACGGGCGTTGCTGCGTAACAGGCCGCGTAAGATTAAGCCCGTTGGCACCAAACTGAGAACAAAAACAATGATCAAAATCAAATTCAGTTTAGCATGCAATTTCATATAGCCTCCCACGCGTTCAAGTCAAATAACGAGGTCACGCCATTTTATTGGTGACGGTGGGGTATTATAATCATTTTCGTGTCAATTGGAACCCATACTTTGGACACCAATCGCGCATTATTTCAGCAAAAGCAGCGATTGAGTGTCCATTTCCTGCCCATTTCGCATGCGGCACAAGTAGGCACCACTCGGCACGTTTTGACCAGCATCGTTGGTGCCGTTCCATCGGAGACTGAATTCTCCAACTGGGCGAGCTTCACTCAACAGCGTCCGCACCAATTCGCCCTTGATCGAATAGATATCGATTTGCACATGCCCGGCCACTCCGGTCGCAAAGCGTATCGTAGTCGCCGGATTAAAGGGGTTCGGGTACACGGCGGCAATCAGTGCAGCGGGCAAGACCGTTGGCAAATCAACCGCGGACGGAGTGGCGATATCGGCGCTCGTGGCGTCCATATCTTCGGCCAACGCATTGTCCGTTACGGTAAGGGTCACGATGTAAGTGCCAGATGTGGCGTAGGTGTGGCTAGGGTTCTCCAGGGTGCTTGTCGCGCCATCGCCAAAATCCCAGGCCCAGGCGACAATGGTGCCATCGGGATCGATTGATCCGGCCGAAGAGAACGCCACTGCGCTGCCAGCTTGCCCAACATAGGTCCCGTTAGCTGCCGCTGAAGGCACCTGATTTGGGCTGCCGAAGGACTGGCCAGGGTTGATCAAATTCGAACTGTGGGCTGCCTCGGCTTGCCAGGTAAAGTCGGCGCTTGTGCTGCCGGAACCGATTCGTTGCAACGAATACCCGATGGGCGTGCTGTTGCTTTCAGTGACCCCTACATCAACAGAAATTTCTCCGACCGCCACACCGCTTGTTGCCGTGAGTTCACCTTCGTAGCTGATGAACTCAACCACGGTATTCTGGTTATCCACCAACGCGAGGCCATCTGGGGAACCATTCTGCATGCCGACCATGTTGAAGGCCAAGGTTCCATAACCATTTTCTTGGTCAGGCAAGACACCACTCAGATTAATGGTGTTGTATACGGCGCCGCCATTGCCGTTGTAGCCAACTATTTTCCACCCGCTCAAATCGGTGTTTGCCAATCCAGCGATTTCAAAGAACTCTCCGGTGTCGGTAACAACGTTGTCGTAGTGAAATTCGTTGATCCAGACAAGAGAACCGCCACTGCCGCCGCCCAAGATTGGCATGGCGTTCGCTTCCGCACTTTCTAACGATTCGTTGGCAAGAAAATCGCTGGCCGTCACGACGTAATAGTATGTCACATCGTTGGTCAACCCGATGTCGGTATATTGGCTAAGGCTAGTCAAGTTGCCATTAACCACGCTATACGGTCCGCCCATGGTCGTTGACCGGTAGACAAAATAACCGTCTAAGTCTGCTTCAACGTTGTCATCCCAATCCAAAAACACAACGCCATCGCCTGGTGCCGCGCTCAAACCGGTCGGTGCCTCGGGTGGGGTCAATTCGCCGCCACTGCATGAACCGATGAAGAGGCAGTCGACCCATTCGGGGTGATCAATAAACGGATTACGGTTTCCTTGGAACGAAAAAACGGCGTCGTTGCGCGCCAATTCCTTGGCGTCCACCGGGTCTTCAATGTGCCATTGCAGCAAAACAGACAAGATGCCCATATAGGCCACCGAGGCATTTGTGCCCGTGGTTTGGATCAGGCTCGCGTTGTTGGTCAGGATCAGATCCGGCTCATTCACCAATGTCGTATTGTGGACGCCGCCTTCATAACGCACATCCATATAGAACATCGCTCGCGCCACGTCGCCCCGGCGATCTAACCACGTTTCCCAATAGGCCGCGCTGAACCAATTGGACCAACCCGGATAAGTCCCCGTGCCGCCGCCAACACCGTTGTTGGGTACCGTTCCACGCTCGGTGCCTCCCGGGCCCGCGGTTCCATAAGGCTTGTTGCCGCGCGAAGAATTGTAGCCGCTGTCGCATAGAAACAGTTGATGGCAATCGGTATAAGCGTAGTTTGTGCTGCCGTCGTCTGGAAAGCCGTAGCTCTTGGGCCAAGTGTGCTCGCGGTTATAGTCGTTGTTGCCGGCACTAAATTTTTGGTAACTTTGGTTTTGGTAAACGTCCAGAATGCGACCGCTGTCGTTAGGGTCTTCATCCGCGAGTTCCAAGACATTCCAAGTGTCTAAACTTGAAGAAGTGTAAGGGATTCTCGTGTGGTCGTCGATCACCGCATGCAAGGTTTGTCGCAACGTTGCATCGCTAAATTCATTCACCGAGTCGTAGTACCCGAGTGGTGCATCGGCCAAGAGACTGCTGGGCAGCATAACGGCAAAGAGCGAAAGCAAGAAAATGGAAGAAGCCAGGCGAGTGGCCGTCATTGTGTGACGCAAAGTTAATCCCCTTGAGCGATGCGAGGGCAGTCATCTTGTTACCAGAAATCAATTATAACACTGATCTAACGACAATATAACAAAATTATGGCTGCGTGGGAAATCTTGGACCAAAAAAACCCCGCCTCTCACAGGAGAAGCGGGGTTTGAGCGATATTTACCGAAAGCCTGAGCCTTCAGCATCGCATGTGGGCAGGAGCTTACCAGCGACCGCCGCCGCCGCCATCGCCGCCACCGTTGCCGCCGCCATATCCGCCGCCGCCGCCACCGCCACCGCCGCCACCGCCGCCGCTGCGACGTTCTTGGGCTTCGTTGACGCGCAGAGGACGTCCACCCATGTCAGAGCCGTCGAGAGCTTGCATGGCAGCCGTTGATGCGTCGTCGTCCATTTCCACGAAGCCGAAGCCACGGGGACGACCGGTTTCGCGGTCATTGATCAACGCGACGCTGTGCACGGTTCCGTGCGCGCCGAACATTGAGGTCACTTCTTCTTCAGTGGCGGTAAAGGGCAAATTACCCACGTATAATTTCTTCATCTTCAATTTTCTCCAGGTGCCGGGTTTTCCGGCTAACACAAGCCTCAGAAGTCGTCGGCTAATCCGTTAAACTTCCTCGCGCTTCGAAACTCATCCGGCGGTGTGCCAGATTCCATCTCCCGGCAGTCGAGAGAATCACAATCGGCGCCACGAAGACGCAGCGCAGAACCAAGGAAAAAGCTGATCCAGAATAAATCTGGAAGGCTTCGATCTCGGCATAGAAACGATAGCTACGGCACAGAGGCCGTGCAAGGAAAAGTCATTTTACGGGTTGAGAAGGCCATTATCATGATGATTCAGATTTTTATAAAAATCTGTCGTTTGTGCAATAGCCACAAGAGGAACCACCAGATCAATACAGTGCCCAAGGCAAAAACCAGCGACCCGTTGAGCTCGCCGAACCTTGGCACGAGACCATTGTGATAAATCATAGATTTGACACTCAGAGATGAATCTGGCCACTTGACCAAGACGATCACCCGGGCAGCGAATCCGGTGCCTACAAAGGCCAACAACGCGTTGCTGCCAAAGGCAACAAATGGTTTGAATCCCTTCACCCAACCCCGAGCATCCATCAACCACGCGCATCCCGCCAAGACCAGCGCAGCCAACCCCGACATCAAGAAGGTGTAGCTAGACGTCCACAATTTTTTATTGATGGGTTCGATTGAACTTAGCAACAGACCCAAAACAGCTAACGCGGCACCGAGTGCGACTAATTTCACCAAACGGTTTTCCAACGCCTCTGTTTTGCGCAACCCTTCGCCGGCGAAGAACCCGAATAGGCAAACCACCGCAGCAGATAACGAGGGCACCAGGCCTTCAGGTTCAAAGGGTAAGAAGCCCTCAAAAGTAAGTCGCGATGGACCTGGCCATTGTAAATCAACCCAACGGGCAAAATTATCGGCTATCGCAAAACTGCCGTTCCCCCACTCGCTCACCAAGGGCCACCGCATCAAAAACTCATAGGCAAGAAGCAGCCCAATTAAAACAACCACTCGCCCAGCCGTGCGCGCGACCAACGCTACGGTCAATCCAGCCACTAGATAGCTCACAGCGATGCGTTGCAACACGCCCCAAATACGAACGTTGGTCAAATCTTGGTATGGAAAGGCATTCAGAATCAACCCCAAGCCGAAGATGACGATCGACCGCACGGCAATTTTGCGGACTAACGCCTGGGTTGGCATCCCTACCTCACGGCACTTTGCAAAACTGAGCGAAATCGCTACGCCTACCGCAAAAAGAAAGAAGGGGAAAACGAGATCGGTCGGTGTCCAGCCGTGCCATTCAGCGTGTCGCAACGGAGCATAGATATGCCCCCACGAGCCTGGGTTGTTGACCAGGATCATGAAAGCGACGGTCAGGCCGCGGAAAACGTCCAAAGAGATAAGGCGCTGTGTCTTCATTTGAAGATCATGCTGTCTCGAGGTCCCATTGGCGAG
>JBLIOK010000002.1:0-32990 GCA_047639735.1 Candidatus Krumholzibacteriia bacterium
G
The DNA here is from genome assembly GCA_047639735.1 of Candidatus Krumholzibacteriia bacterium. Lineage (GTDB taxonomy): Bacteria > Krumholzibacteriota > Krumholzibacteriia > LZORAL124-64-63 > LZORAL124-64-63 > JAGRNP01. The sequence goes on from JBLIOK010000002.1 coordinate 2, forward strand.
TGGCTACCGGAACGACGCTAGCGACTACTGGTGTCGCTGCTGATTTGAATTGGCGCCAGGGATTCAAGTTTTTAGGCGAGACAAAGTGGTATGGCGCCTGGTCGGCTATGACTCTTGCGTCAGTTGAAGCCCGTAATACCGGCGACAATGTGCGCGGCTTGATGGCCTTGGATCCCAAGGTGATTTTTGACAAAAGCACCGCCGTCTTGGGCGACCTCAATTTCAGTGAGGAATTGGTTTTTTTACAGCATGTGCGCACGGTCGATTTACGGGCGAAATTCACTTTTCGTGAAACGGTGGATCGTCAATTTGCCGCTAGCCCAGAAGATCGCACCAAACGGATCTGGCAATTGACAGGGAACGTGAATGTGTCGCGGCGCAGTTCGGTCAAGTTGCGTTGGCAACGAGATGACGACCGGCGCTATACAGGCGAATCCGATTTCAGCGCCCGCCGCAGTTTGCTGGTGTTGATACGCCGCTACGAGCTAGGCTGGAATTACAGTCCGACCACAGATCTGCGTTTTGGCTTGCAAGGCGAGTATATCTTGCGCGACGATGATATATCTGGCGTGAAGCAGGATGAAATTGCGCTGCGTCCGACGAGCCGCGCGCGGTTGAAGAAAGCGTGGACTTTGCAGGCGGATTTGCGATTTGCAAAAGTGAATTCGGACGAACCCATTGGAGCCTTGCGTCCCTTCTTTTTTCCGCAGGCCGGAGCGAACATCGAGTCCTCATTGCGCTTAGCCTGGGATCCTTCGGGATTCTTATCAGTGGCTGCTAGTTGGTTCACTCAAAAACGCGGCGAAAGGAGGTGGCAACATGATGTGCGTCTGGAAACAACAGCGAGATTCTAAATCCGCATCCCTATATTGTCCGCTCGCGCCCCGAAGTTTGAGATGGACCAAAATTCTTGTTTTGACCCTTGGCTTGCTGGTCATTGCGGACTCGGCAATGGCGCAGCGCCGGGTCGTTGTTGAATCAAAAACGAGCGGTCAGAGCGAGTCCCAACGCGTGACCACCTGGACGCGTGAGGATACGCGTTGGTTGGGCAGTCTCTCGGCACAAGACTTTGCCTTGCGGCGCCATATCGTGGCCGAAGCTACGAATGATTCGTCTGTCGTTGCCCTCCGAAGCCTTCTTAGCGCATCTCGTGCGACTGCTGGCACAGACACGGCTGTGGCGGTTAGGTTGGTGGAATATCGGTTGCGCGACCGCTGGTACGCCCGTGGGTACTTGGGCGCGAGCGTCCTCGCCGCCGGTGACACCTTGCGTGTGATGACCGGTGATTTGTGGCACATCGGCTTGTGGGATTTGGGTGGCGCCGATTTTCCTGGTCGGAAACGATTGCTCTCCACATGGCTGCCTCAGGTCGGCGATGTCTTCCGTTCGGCCGATGTCGAGCGCGGAATAGAGAGAGTATTGGCGGGCACGGGAGAATCAGGTTTTCCTTTTTCGCGATGGGTCACCCGAGAACTCAAGCTGCACCCAGAACAAAAGCTTGTAGATATCAAGGCCTCTTTATTGCCGGGCGAGGCCGCTTACATCGGACCGATCACCAGCGATTTAGTCGAACCGCGGGCACGTGACTTTCTGGCAAAATCGTCGGGCTTGGGTCAGGGGGAACTGTTTCAACATTCGAATCTGGAGCGGGCGGTGGATCGGCTCTTGGCCCGCGATCTGTACACGCAGGTCGGCACACCTCGGCTCTATCTGACCTCTGCGGTTGATACGGTGGGTGTGCATTTCCCCGTGGTTGCGCGAAGGAAAGTGAATCGCTTACAAGTCGTCTTAGGCTTGAGTCGTCGTGAAGAAGGGGGCAGTCGAATCAGTGGTGAAGTCGACTTTCGCCTGCCAAACCTTGGCGGATCCGGTCGCAACCTTGCCATTTTATGGCGCGATGATGGACAAGACAAAAGCCAATTTGGATTTAGTTACATGGAGCCCTTGGCCTTTGGCACAGGATTGGATATGGCTTTGGCCTTGGAAAATGAAGTCCAGCGCGATGTCTATACCCGTTTCCAATTTGACAACACCTGGAGTCTGCCGGTTGTGGCTTTGTGGGGTGTGGATTTGGGCGTAGGTTGGGATCGCTCCACCTATCCGTTAGGGGATTTGGAAAGCACTCGACGGGTTCGGGCCCGCGGTGGCGTCGAACACAAGCGTGGCGATCGTACACGCAGCGGATGGCATGGACTCTTTAGCATTGAAACGGCCTGGCGCAGCTCGAAACTACGCCCGGACTCTGGAGTAAGCGGGGCCCTTGGCGAGGCTGTGACACAGCGGATATTCCGCGTTGATACCGGCGGCGAGTTATGGTTGAGTTCGACCATGAGCGCCTTCGCCAGAGCGTCCTTTCGGCAACTGACCGGAGGAGAGCGTAATGTGCCGCTTTCAGAGGAATTCCGCTTTGGCGGCGCGGCCTCCTTGCGCGGCTATCGAGAGGACGAGTTTCATGGCAGCCAGGCGGCGTGGGGGGCGGTTGAACTTCGGATTGGGCGAGCGGAAGGCTCGCGGCTTTACACGTTCTTTGACCTGGGGTATTTTCAATTCTGGAATACGGATCCGCTCGCGCTCAATCCAGATGAACTGATTCGTTTTCGGGGCTGGCCTCGGGGGTACGGACTCGGTATCTTTGCCCGCACCCCGGGCGGAGACATCTCCTTGGCCATCGGATTTCCGGGCACGGTCGATTTTGATCAGGCCAAGTTGCACGTCGCTCTGTTGGAATCATTTTGACCTGACCTCTCTGCTTGGCGCCTGTGCGACGAGCGGCGCGGTTGAGGGAGCTCCATGGATTCGGGAAAATTTTCCTCATCAGCGTCAAGCGAGCTCGATAAAGCTCGCCTCGAAATTGGTGAATTGCGCGAGCAAATTGTTCACCACAATAGGTTGTATTACCAATCGGCAGCGCCCGAGATTTCGGACCAGCAGTACGACAGATTGTACCGCCGACTTCAAGATCTTGAAGCTGAACATCCATCACTGCAAGATGAAGCGAGCCCGACCGCCGCTGTTGGCGTCGATACGGACACCCGGTTTGCTAGCGCTCCCCACAGTCGCCCCATGCTGAGCCTTTCCAATAGCTATGAAACAGCAGAAGTAGAATCCTTCGACACACGCCTGCGCAATGACCTGGGCGCCAGACTTGAGCGGGAGCCGTTGGCCTATACCGTTGAGCCAAAAATGGACGGCGTCGCCTTGGCGGTGCGCTATGTCGACGGAGAACTTGCGCTGGCATTGACTCGGGGCGATGGCCAGCAAGGTGATGTCGTCACTGACAATGCAGCAACCTTTGCTGAGATTCCGCAGCGACTAAATAAGTCGTGGGCTAAGGTGTTTCCAAAATCGGGGGTTCATTCTTTTGAAGTCCGTGGCGAAGCCTATCTGACGCAAACCCAGTTTGACAAGTTGAACGCCGAACGCGAAGCCGGCGGCGAAGAACTTTTCGCCAATCCACGCAACACCACCGCGGGCACTTTAAAGACGCTTGATCACGAGGAAGTGCGGCGGCGCAAGCTGTCTGTCTTCTTTTACCAATTGTTCCCCTTGGCTTTAAAAGCAGACGAACCGGCCGAAGCCGCCCATGAATTTGCCGATCATCAGGCGGAAATGGCAGCCATTGCTGATCTCGGCTTGCCGACCAATCCGTTCTTAGAAATAGCAAGCAGCGTGGATGAAATTACAGGCCACCTAAAAAAGCTGGAAGAAATACGCCCTGATTTGGACTACCAAATCGACGGTGCGGTCATCAAAGTCGACAGCAGGGGCTTGCAACAGCTGGCAGGGTACACTGCCAAGGCACCACGATGGGGTCTTGCCTTCAAATTTGCCGCTGAGGAGGCAGAGACGAAGATCAATGCCATCACGCTTCAGGTTGGTCGCACTGGCGTCATCACGCCGGTCGCAGAACTGGAACCCGTCAATCTTGCCGGCTCGACAATTAGCCGGGCTACTTTGCACAATTGGGATGAAATCGAACGCAAAGACATCCGCAGCGGTGACCAAGTCGTGATTGTAAAAGGCGGCGACATCATCCCCAAAGTTTTGCGGGTTCTGATCGCACGGAGGACGGGCCAGGAGCAGGTTGTTGGGCAGCCGAAAGATTGCCCGGTCTGCGGCGAAGGCACGGTGCGCCGAGACGATGAAGTGGCCTTGCGGTGCGTGAATGTTCTGTGCCCTGCGGTGCTCGCCGGAAGACTGCGTCACTTTGCGGCCCGCAACGCCTGTGATATCGATGGCCTAGGCGGGCGTTCGATCGATACGTTTTTGGGCAATGGCATGGTTAAGAGCCCCGGCGATCTCTTCCGTTTGGATCGGGATGAACTAGCGGCATTGCCTGGTTGGGGCGAAAAATCGGCCGAACGCTTGATGGCGGGTTTGGAGCAAGCCCGATCTCGCCCATGGGCGGCCAAGATATTTTCCCTCGGGATTCCCCAAGTGGGCGTTTCAACTGCGCTGACTCTAGCGCGCCATCACGATAATATGGATGCTTTGATCCAGGCCACGGCCGAAGGGTTGGCGGATTTGCCTGACATCGGTCCTATCGTAGGTGAAATTATTGTCGACTTTTTGAAATCCGAAGATGGCGAGGCTTTAGTGAGCGATTTGCGCACGGTGGATTTCCTCCGCGATCGCGAAGAATTACCTCTACCAATTGTTCAAGCTACAGGAGATAACTGGTTTGCTGGTAAAACGTTCGTCATTACAGGGACTCTCTCAGCAATGACCCGCACCGAAGGGAAACACGCTATCGAAGCATTGGGCGGAAAAGTCAGCGGCAGCGTCTCAAAGCAAACCGATGGTTTGGTGGCGGGCGCTAAAGCGGGCAGCAAATTGACCAAGGCCGAAAAGTTGGGCCTTCTGGTTCTCGATGAAGAAACATTCGTCGCCAAATTGGCCGCCAACCAACCTGATGACCATGAGTGAACGCAACGTTGGCAATGAAAAAGATCTGATCTTGTTGCGCGAGTGGGAGGCTCCTTCGGGCACTTCTTGGTTGGGCATGGACCTGATCACGGGCGACCGCATTCTTGAATTCACGACACCAGACCATGGCCACCCCGATCACCCGGGCGCCGTTGTTGTCTACGGCGAAGCCAATGAACCGGTAGAGTTGACCCGAGGCGGCATACGTATCGCTGAAGGCCTGCTGTGGTCTTTATTGGATCCGGTTCGAGCCGGCGGCGAAATCCCAGGCGCTGAAGCTGATCGGTTGGTTGTGGAAACCAATTTGAGAAGCGCTGCCCGTCGCTTTCGGCGGCGCTTGGCGTGGTGGCGACAGCTGGAATCATCTGTCCGCGAAGGTTGCCATGGATTACTGCGAGGATATCGCCCTGATGTGGGCTCGGTTCTGACATTATTGGATGAAGCGTTTGTACCGCCGTCCATCGACCCTAGCGTAGATCCAGATTTGGTCGCATCTGCGCCAGATTTTCTGACCCATGACCCGCCGTCAATGAGTCCAGATGGTGTCTATGAATGGTTGGGCACCAACGAGGGTCTGGGCGCGCTGTACGGACCAGAGTTTTCTCCCCGGCAAGAGCAGGCCGAGATGGGTCGTCAGGTGGCTGCGGCCATCAGCACCGAACAGCCGTTGATGATCGAAGCCGGAACCGGTGTGGGTAAAACTCTCGCTTATTTAGCGCCCTTGGTGGCCCAAGTGGTGGGCAAGGGTACCCGTGGCGTGGTCTCTACCTACACGCGGGCATTGCAAAGCCAAATCATCGAACAAGATTTGCCTCGCCTGCGCCCGGTTCTGGGCGACCGGAGTTTCACTCTCTTGATGGGGCGCCGAAATTATCTCTGTTTGCGCCAACGGCAATCGTATCTCTCACAGTCGGTGGATGAATTGCCCGCAGCATTGCGCGCCGTCGCGTTTCGGCTCTGGTTGCACGATACCGTTGACGGCATGCGTGATGAAATTGTGGGACACCCGTTGTTGCACGACGAGACCGATCTGCTCTTTGACGCCGCCGACTTGTGTCTGCCCGGCATGTGTTATGACGGCAAGCGCTGCTTTGTGCAAAAGGCACGCCGGCGTGCTCGAGAGGCCGACATCTTGGTGGTCAATCACAGCCTGTTGCTGCACGACGAAAAAGCGGGGCACACACTTCTTGGCGAATACGATCATCTGATCGTTGACGAGGCCCACCGCCTGCCGGACGTCACTCTCGATACCCATGGGGTCGTGATGAGCCTGCGCCGCTTGCGCGACATCGAGGAATTGTTGGGCCGAGTTAAAGGGACCGGCGCCATGCCGGAACGCATCAGCCTGGTGGCCGAGCGATTGCGTGGACACAATACCGAAGGGGAACATGCTGCCGCGTTGTGCGCAGATTTTGCGGGATCCATTCGCCGCGTCTTTGCCAGTTTTACCGAATGGTGGCAGGCGCTGGGTGTGCACATGGACGCCACCTTGCCGGATGCGGCTCGCGCTCAAGGTCGCATCAGAGTCCGCGACAAGGACGAGGCTTTTGGAGCCATCCGTACCGAAACCATTCTCTTGGAAGATAACCTCTCAGATGCCTCAAGTATCTTTGCCCGCTTGGCTGGCAAAGTGGCGATGATCGACGATATGGGCACCGCTTTGGAAGACGATTTAGCCCAACTGGCGCAAGCTGGTCAGTTGCTCGGCAAGCTCCAATCGGATGTGCATTTTCTAAGCAGCGATCCTAGCGATGAGTGGGTGACCTGGGTTGAACCCGCCCGCAAGAACGGTGTCGCGCGTCTTGGCGCCACCCTGTTGGAAGCGGGGGAAGTCTTGCGCGAATATTGGCGCAATGACCAATGCCGCCCCATCATGACCAGTGCCACCTTGGCCGTCGGAGAAGACTTCACCCACATGATGTCCGAATTGGGATTAACCAGACGACGCCCGCCGACCATCACTTATGCTAGCCCGTCGCCCTTTGACTACCACAAGCAAGCGTTGGTGCTGACGCCGCAAAATTTCCCAGATCCGACGTCACCAGCATTTGGTCAGGCGGTAGGTGAAGTGATGCGCGATCTTGGGCAAGGAGTGGGGCGAAAAACGATGGGTTTGTTCACCTCGTATCGTATGATACGCGACGCCACTGCAGTGCTGGCGGCGGCAGGTTTGGACGGTACTGCCCGCGCCGATCGAGGGGCCGACCCGATCATCCTGGCTCAGACTCCACAATCGGGGCCAGGGGCCTTGATGAATCTCTTTCGGCGCCATCGGCGGGCGATGTTATTGGGCACGTCCACCTTTTGGGAAGGTGTCGATTTTCCCGGTGAAGACTTGGAAATTTTGGTGGTGACAAAGCTGCCGTTTCTGGTGCCAAACGACCCGTGGGTCGAAGCCCGTTGTGAACGATTGAAGGCGGCGGGCGAAAATCCCTTCACCAGTTTTATGGTTCGAGACGCCGTTCTGAGGTTACGCCAGGGGTTTGGTCGCTTGATCAGGCGCATGGACGATCGAGGCGTGGTCTTGATTCTCGATAACCGTTTGCACACGAAAAATTACGGAACTAAGTTTCTGGAAGCCTTGCCTGTGATCCCGTCCAGTTTTGCCGATCGTGAAGATTTGCTCAAACGGGTGAACGAATTTTTTGACCAACAATAAATCAGAAGGACGGTCTCTGTGAACACGATCCCCACAAAATATGTCATCGGTGATGACAGTTTGGATCTGGACTTGTTTGCTCGTATTTGCCGAGCAGAAGTGACAGTGGAACTGGGTGATGGTGCTCGTCAGAGGATCGCCAAGTGTGATGACTTCCGTCAGGAACTTATTAAGTCTGGCGAACGCATTTATGGTGTCAACACGGGCTTTGGAAAGTTGGCTGATACGGTTATCCCGCAATCTGATTTGGCCCTGCTTCAGGTCAATTTGATCCGCAGCCATGCCGTTGGTTGGGGGACAACCCTGAATTTCGAAGAGGCGCGCAGCTTGATCATGCTGCGGGCACAAAGTTTGTCGCACGGTTTCAGCGGCGCTCGTGTTGCCGTGGTCGAACAGTTGCTTTGGTTACTTGAAAAAAAACTGCACCCTTGGATTCCCTCTCGCGGATCGGTGGGGGCTTCCGGCGATCTGGCTCCGTTGTCTCATCTGGCTTTGGTGCTCATGGGGGAAGGGCATTTTATCGACGCCGATGGGGAGCGGGTCGAGGCCGCGCCGGTACTGAAACAACTCGGCCGTGAGCCGCTGGTTTTGGAGGCCAAAGAAGGTCTGGCTCTGATCAATGGCACGCAGTTGATGAATGGTTTGGGATTGCTCGGGGTGCATCGCGCCCAACGTTTGGTGCAACGGGCAGTGCTCGCGGCGACCCTCAGCCTCGAAGCCCTCGAAGGCGGCGCCAAACCTTTTGGTGAAACCTATCATTCCATTCGTCCGCATCCAGAAATTCAAGCGGTGGCTGCCAGTTTCCGCGCCTTGCTTAAAGATTCTGCCATTCTTTCCGGGCATCAGGACTGCACAAGAGTACAAGACCCTTACTCCGTGCGTTGCAGCCCTCAAGTTTTAGGCGCCACCTTGGGCGTCGTTCGGCAAGTGGGGCGGGTGATGTTGCGCGAGTCCGGCTCAGTGACCGACAACCCAGTCTTGTTTCCAGATGAAGGGAAGGTTGTTACCGGCGGTCATTTTCACGGCCAGCCTTTGGCCTTCCAACTCGATTTTTTGTATCAAGCGGTTTGCGAATTGGCGAACATCGCCGAACGTCGGATCAACCTGCTCTTGAGTGGCAACAATGGTCGTCTGCCCAGATTCTTGGCCGACCAACCGGGTTTAGAGTCGGGATTGATGATCGCGCAGTTTTTGGCCGCGGCCTTGGTGACCGAGAACAAAAGCAAAGCTTTTCCTGCGGCCATTGACTCGGTGCCAACCAGCGACAATCAGGAAGACCACGTTTCTATGGGCAGTATCTCGGCTTTGAAACTTGAGGGTGTGCTTTCTCGAGTGGAAGCTGTTGTGAGTTTGGAATTGATCACGGCTGCTCGAGCCATTCAGTATATTAGCGAACCCGCGCTAGCGGCAAGAGCCGGGCGCGAACCTTTGAAATTGTCGCCTGCGATGCAAGACCTTTTGCAGGAATTAGACCAATTGGCCGACTTGTCCCCCGGCGATCGACCTTTGACCGACGACCTGAGCGCGGTCAGTGATTGGGTCCGTCATGGCTCGTTGCCGGCCGCAACTCGTGACTGCCTTTCCCCACTATATTGGGACGGCGCCAAATGGGGAGATGTGCTATGAGCGGCGAAATGTTATCCATATTGAACGATGCTACGGCAGAACAAGTTGATCTGGTTGTCTTGAATATTGGTCAATTGTGCACAGTGCATGCGCCTGAAGTGGAGGGCCTCGGCCCTCGGCGGCGTCAGGATATGTCGAAATTGGGGATAGTCACGGGGGCCGCCATGGCTATTGGCGACGGGCGTATTCTGGCCACTGGCCCGCAGTCCGAATTGCTCGGACACTTCTGGCAGGATGCAAAAGTGCCCGCAGCCGTCAATACATTCGACGCCCTCGGTCATGCGGTTATCCCCGGCTTTGTGGACCCGCACACCCATACGGTCTTTGGCAAAACCCGACAAGACGAATACGAACGTCGCATCAAAGGCGAAACCTATCTGGAGATCGCCGCCGCCGGTGGTGGCATCCATTCTTCGGTCGCTGATACCCGAACTCGTGACGAAGCCGAACTGACCGCTTTGGCCATCGAGCGGCTGCGCGAAATGCAAAGCTGGGGCACGACTACTGCCGAAATCAAAAGTGGCTACGGGCTCACCTTGGCCGACGAAGTGAAAATGTTGCGGGCAGGCCAAGCCGCGGCCGATGCCACGGGCATGCGAACGGTCTTGACGTGTTTGGCGGCTCACGAAATGCCGGCGGAATATCGTGAAGATCGTGGTGCCTACATCAGGCTGATCACCGAAGAGATTCTGCCTTTCGTGGCGCGTGAAGGTTTGGCCGAACGATGCGACGTCTTCTGCGAACCGTCGGTCTTCAATTTGGAAGAAAGTGTGATCATACTCAGCCGGGCCCGTGACCTGGGCTTGAGGCTCACCGTACATGCCGACGAATTGCAGGCCTTTGGCGGAGCCGTTTTGGCCGTTAGAATGGGCGCCGACTCGGCAGATCACCTGATCTGCATCGATAAAGCCGGCCGCGAAGCGTTGCAGACGTCATCGACTGTGGCAGTGATGCTGCCGGGAACCGTTTTCTCGCTGGGCTTGCCCAAATATGCTCCTGCCCGGGAAATGGTGGACGAAGGGTGCGCGGTGGCTTTGGCGTCAGACTTCAATCCAGGCAGCAGTCCGGTGCTTTCCATGCCTCTGATAATGTCCATCGCCTGTACGCAAATGCGCCTCACACCTGCGGAAAGCCTCGTCGGAGCCACTCTCAACGCTGCTTGGGCCCTTGGCCGCCAAGAAGAAGTGGGTTCTTTGGCTCCCGGAAAATATGCCGATTTTATTGTTTTGGACGGCGCTGACTACCGTTTGGTGCCCTATCGGGCCGGACACAACCCGGTGTCAGCCGTTTTCCTTGGTGGACATAAGATTAATGCTTAACCCAGCCTCATTCTGAGCGAAGAATAGCCAAAGGAAACCATTGGAAATCGCCATTGGTTTTCCCTGTTAAGACCGCGTTGGTCACCTGGATATTACGGGGAGCTATCTTTTGTCGAAGCTCAGTACACTGAAGCAAGATGCCTACAAGGCTGGTAAAAAGAAGAATTGGGCCCAAGCAATTCTCCTTTACGAACAGATCCTTGAGCAGGACAAGAACAATCCGACTGTGATTAACGAGTTGGGTGATCTGTGTCTCAAAGGCGATGAAAGTCGTCGGGCCGTAAGCTATTTTCTCAGCGCAGCGGCCAAATACCGCACTACCGGGCTGCTCAATAATGCAGTCGCTATTTACAAAAAGATTTTGCGCCACGAGTCCGATAATTTGAACGCCCATTGGTATCTGGCCGAAACTCGGGCCAGCCAAGGACTGATCGTCGAAGGTGAAAACCACGGCGTGCAATTCTTGGACAGCAGTGAAAATGTCAGCGGCGATATCAAAGAAATTTTCCTCAAACGGTGCCAAGAACTCTTCGGATTGTTTCCTGAGAGCCGCGTGATTCTGTCGCGGCTGGCGCAAATATTCCGCATGTGGAGCATGGAACTCGAGGCTGCTCGGGCAGATTGTTTGGCCGCCTGCTTGGATTATGCTGGTGGCAAGGAAACAGAAGCGCGCCAATCTATCGATGATTTGACGGCAAAAGTTCCTGAAGTCATGAATTATTCTGAGTTCACGAAGTGGAACGTTTTGCTCAATCCCGAGAGCGCGGCGCCAGCAGTTGATAGCAGCTTTGGCAATGTGTCTTTCGGTGAAGATGAAACGTCAGCGGCGCCCGTTGCTGAAATCGATTTTTCGAGTCTGGAAAATCCGGCACCTGCCCACAACTCGGGCTCATTTGACGACTTGAATCTTAATGATACCCCAACCGCTGGTACGTCGGCACCGAAGGATGCTTTGGTTCCCCCAGCGCCAGACGAAAGTCCTTTGTTGAGCAAGCCTGTGCCTGCACCGGCTCCGGCACCCGTGGTTGTCGATGATAGCGATGACGATGGTTGCTTTGACATTGGTGGAGACACTGGCGGCGTTAATTTTGACGACCTCATCGATCAAGCCGCCGAGGGCTTGCACAGCGATGAGCCGGCGTCAGAAGTATTGGCAGCTCCGGCCGACAAGGACATTGATGCTGGTGATAGCGTCGACTTGCTTAGCCAAATGTTGGCCAAAGAAAGCGATGATACCGACCAGGCGTCAGGCGAGTTGGCCACGATCACGTCAGAGATTGGGTCAATTGTAGGGGGCGAAGGCGAAGGCGACGACGCCGAACGTCTGTACGAAATGGGAATGGTCTATTTAGAAATGGGCATGTTCGACCAAGCTTGTGAAAGCTTCGAGACTGCCGCAGCAGATGAGAAGTACAGTGTCAGGGCTCACGAAACATGGGGCGTCACTTTGCAGAGAGCCAACCGTCACGACGAGGCTATCGAAGTGCTCACCAATGGTTTGGAGTTTGCAGAAAAGGGTTCCCGAGAATACCAAGGCCTGATGTACCATTTGGGCATGGCCATGGAAAAATCGGACAAGACCGATGAAGCGATCGAGTGCTTTCGCAAGATCAATGACGTCAATCCCAAGTACCTGGATGTGGGACGCCGATTGGCGAAATTGACCGCTGTTTGACCTGAGTATGGGCGGTTGCGAGACCGCCCAACTCTTTGCTTAGGTTTCCGCGTTTCTCAAGGCTTGCTCCCTCGTGCTCCAGCTCTTATGATGCGTTTATGAGCAAGACGCTACCCTCTCCAAAAAAATCAGCTTCGGTCCGGCAACCTGTTTTGCTGGGCCTTTTTGTGGGCACCGCAGTCGGGGCCGGCTACCTCTTGGCTGGAGTTCCAAATGTGGAACTGATGACGCTAATTATCGCGATCTGCGGCGGTGTTATGGGAATGTGGCGGGGGTTCGTCGCAGGAGCGGTTGCCGCCTCCATCTTTTCTTTAGGATCACCCTACGGGTTGCCCGTTCCGCAGATGCTCGTGGCGCAGGCTATCGGTCTGGGTTGCGCAGGGGTCGGCGGGGCCTTGGCTGAGCGAATGATTCGGCGGGCTCAGCGGAACCAAGCAAAACTGATGGTGTTGGCCATAGCGATCACCACCGGTATACTGGTCACTTTTATTTATGATTTGCTCACCAATTTGGCGATCATCTGGGCCTTTGATACTCAACCCCTTCTTATACTCACGGGCGCGATTCCGTTTGCGCTGCTGCACATGGGGAGCAACGCCGTTATTTTTGCCACCCTATTTTCTCAACTCCTGCCGCGTCTGCGCGGATTACGCCGCGCGCCAATGGTCGACCGAACAGGCGCCATTCTCGTTGCTGCCTTTATGGGCACATTATGCCTGACCGATTCCAGCTTCGCCCAAACTGAAGGTGCGGTCGCGTTGCCAGATAGTAGTGGCGTCGCCAATACCGAAGAATTAAGCGGTCCAGAAGCCGCGTTCGGCTGGAAGCGCCAGCTCTGGCGCCCTTTTGCGAGTACGGGGATAGAATGGCTGACCAGGAATTCCAATTTGCTCCCCATCATTGACGGCGGTTTAGGAGCACCAGTGATCATCCTGGGCGAAGCCAGCACTTCATTACAGCCATTGGTTTTGCGCGATCGGATTCTCAACGGAACCGGCCATATCATGGCGGACAATCCGTGGCTTACGCCCACTGCGGGCTTGGAGTTGGAGAAATTGAATCACGGGTCTGACGGTTGGGGTGGGACCGGTGGAGTCGCGGCGCTAAAAACATACGATCCGGAACCAGACAAGGCTGTTTCAGCTTATCAGGGAGTGCGCGGTGACCATGAGTCCTACCAGCGGTCCATTCGCTTACTAACACCCAAAGCAGCATGGCGAGCAGCCTTTGAGTTCGAAGAAAATTTGGATATTGAAGGATACAATTACACAGAGCTCGATGGTCAAGATTTTTTGAACTCCAGCCAGAATCCGTTTCCCGGTCATAGCCGCATCCGGCAAAGCCGCACCCGTTTGTTTCGCGAACTCGATACCACAAATTCATTCTCTTTGGAATACAGCAACGCGCGATTGACGAAAGATGCTTTGCCGGCCTACGGGGCCGAGCACATGGAACTGTGGGACGACGCACTGGGCGTCAATACACGGTCCTCACATGGTGCCTGGTTGATAGACGCTTCTCTCTTTTGGCGTAATCGGGATGTGGTCTGGGGAGACCGTGCTGACGACGCAGTGGTGGGCGAAAATGCTCGCAAACTAGAAACATCGCGAGAAGGACTAAACTTCGAGTTTTACCGCAACGAAGGTCAGCAACCTCATACAGGCGTTGAGATACAGGCTGCTAGGTGGTATGTCGGTGATACCCTTACGGACGAGGCCTGGCTGACTGACTTTGTTGGTATAGGCAATGGAGAAGGCGAAGTCGTGCGGGCTGCTGCCAAGACCGGAAGTGCTGGGAATAGTCTGCGTTGGGAGAGCTTGATCGGCGGCAATTGGCATAGCGAAGCTGGTTCTGGGGTTGAAGCGGCGTTGCGTGCGGGTGCGTCTGGTGAGGATCCTTTTTGGTCGATGTCAGCTGAGTATGGCGGACGGGCGCCGCGAAGTGATGAATTGTTGACACCGTTGCAGCGAGTGGTGGGGACCCGCGTCCTGACGCTGGCGCCGAATGCCAACTTGGAACGCGAAAGAACTCTGCGTTTGGCGCTTGGGTTGCAATCGAAAGTATTGGGCTTCGGACTTGCATTGGACGGCAGTGCTACTCGCTTGGAAAACGGCATCACTTGGCACCAAGACGCCAGCACGCCTGACTTAGGCCAATGGCAAAACGATTTGAAAATGGATAGCCAGCGAATCACAGGCAGTGTTGCCCGCGATGGCCGGTTCTTGGGGTGGGCGCGCTTGAAGCTGGAGGGCACGTGGCAGCAGAGCACCGAAAAAGCGGGTCGAGCAGCATTCCTGCCACCGGAAAAATACCTGCGGGCTCACGTGATGTGGGAAAATCACTTCTTCAAGGAAGATGGGATTCTCCAGCTGGCTTTGTTCAGCACTCTGCAGGGCGAGATGGCCGACCCGTGGGACGTGACGCGGACGGCGCAACTTCCGTCGCGCACGGTTCACGATCTGTTGGTGGGCTTTCGCCTAGTCGGGGCCCACGTCAGCCTAGGAATTCGCAACCTTTCGGGGGAACGCACGCGGTTGACGACCGGCGCCCTGAGCACGGGGCAGGAAATCGACCTGCGTTTGCACTGGGCCTGGGTCTACTAGTCAATCGCCGCGTCGTCGGCATGCTTTTGGTGGTTATGGTCATTTTTGCCGGTCGTTGGGTGCGGCAAGAAATGCTGGTTGATCCCCAAGGCGAATGGCAGGAATATCTATGGCTCGACAGCCTAGTGGCTGGTCCGGATGCGGCTCAAGCCCAAGAAAGACCGCCCAAACCCGTACTCACGACTCCCTTGCCCATCAATACTTGCCAATCAGATAGTCTGACGCTGCTACCGGGCGTCGGCCCCGTGTTGGCGGCACGAATTGCCGCGGCTCGAGACTCTGGCCTTGTCTTTTGCACGATGGAAGACCTGCGACTGGTCAAGGGAATTGGCCAAGTGCTATCTGCCCGCCTCGATAGTTTGGTGATTTACGCTAACTCTGCTAGTGATGACACTCTCGCCAATTAGCTCCTGCTGCCCCGCCCAAATTTAACTTTAAAGTCCCATGCGAGATGACCGATTAAAACTATGAAATGCTGGATAGGACTATGGTCAGCCACAACTCTTGATCGCCTACAGAAGAGTTTGACGCAGGCCCGGAAGACAATCCTTAGTGAGCAAACACTGAGCGGGGAAAGCGCAACATGAATACTGGGACGACAGCATCAAAAGAAAAAATAGCGTCCAAGCTGTTGGAAGCCGGCCTCATTGACGAGGCGACTTTGGCCAAGGCCAAAGAGACGCAGAAGAAGGATGGCGGCAGCCTAGGACAAGCACTGATAAAGTGCGGCGCCATAACTGAAGTCAAATATACCGAATTTATGGCCAGTGTTTACAACTTGCCAATGATAGATCTGTCCACCACCGAAGTGGATATGGCCTGTATTGATCTGATTCCTGCCGATGTGGTCAACAAGTTCCAGGTCCTGCCCGTTATGCGTGCCGGCCGTGTGTTGACCTTGGCGATGGCCAACCCGAGCAACATTTTCGCTATCGATGACATCAAGTTCATCACCGGCCTGGACGTGCAACCAGCCGTCGCCGGCGAGATGGAAATCAAAAAGTATATCGACAAGTTCTACGCAACGACTGACTCCCTCGCTGCCATCATGGAGGGCATTGAGGACGACATTGAGTTGGTCGAAGACGATCTCGATGACGATATCGCCAACCAGGATGGCCAGAATGCTCCGGTTGTTAAACTCGTCAATACTCTGTTGGCCGAAGCGGTGAAAGTGGGTGCCAGTGATATTCACATCGAGCCGTACGAACGCAATATGCGTGTTCGTTACCGCATCGACGGAGTATTGAGCGAGGTCATGGAACCCCCGATCAAGCTCAAGAAC
This sequence comes from Candidatus Krumholzibacteriia bacterium, assembly GCA_047639735.1. Classification (GTDB taxonomy): domain Bacteria; phylum Krumholzibacteriota; class Krumholzibacteriia; order LZORAL124-64-63; family LZORAL124-64-63; genus JAGRNP01. Next base: position 16,095 of record JBLIOK010000002.1, read on the forward strand.
GCGATCATCAGTCGTGTGAAAATTATGGCAGAGTTGGATATTGCCGAGCGCCGGATTCCCCAAGATGGTCGCATCAAATTGAAGATTGGAGCCAAGAAGGTTGATCTTCGTGTTTCGAGCTTGCCGTGTATTTTCGGCGAAAAAGTCGTGATGCGTATTTTGGACAAGAGCAATTTGAATTTGGACCTGGCCGACTTCGGTATGGAAGTCAAAGGCATGGAAGATATCTACGACGCTATTGCCGCACCGTTTGGCATGGTGCTCGTGACTGGGCCGACTGGTTCCGGCAAAACGACCACTCTATATTCTTGTCTGTCCAAACTGAACGACGCCGGCCGCAACATCATGACGGCCGAAGATCCCGTTGAGTACAACATTGATGGCATCAATCAAGTGCAGGTACGCGACAGTGTCGGCCTGACTTTTGCTACTGCGCTAAAAGCGTTTCTGCGCCAGGATCCGAATATTGTCATGGTTGGCGAGATTCGTGATCTTGAAACAGGCGGTATCGCAACCAAGGCAGCGCTGACAGGCCATTTGGTTCTGTCGACTTTGCATACGAACGACGCGCCATCAACGATCAACCGTATGATCGACATGGGCATTGAACCCTTTTTGGTCGCATCGAGCACGGTTTTGATCATGGCACAACGTTTGGTGCGCCGGATTTGCACCCAATGCAAAGAAGCGGTGCCGATTGCCGACGATGCCCTGATTGATTTGGGGCTCAAGCCTGGCACGGCCGTCTACCACGGCAAGGGCTGCGACAAGTGCAACGGTTCCGGCTATTCCGGGCGCCAAGGCTTGTACGAAGTGATGCCCATCACGCCAGAGTTGCGCGAGCTGATTCTGGACCGGGCCTCGACTACTGAAATTCGCCATATGGCAGTTAAGCAAGGCATGCTGACGCTGCGAAATGATGGCTTGATCAAGGTGGCCAAAGGGGTCACCACGTTGGAAGAAGTATTGCGCGAGACAGCGGTGGCTGATTAGCCGGGCTCAGGGGAAGCGCTAGCGATCGAGTGATACGCTGGCAGAGAGTTTTGTCACATCAATTTGGGAGATGAGATTGTGGTAGGAATGCGAGAATTACTTGAAGACATGGTGAGCAAAGGTGCGAGTGATTTGCACGTCACCGCAGGTCTTCCACCGCAGTTGCGTATTGATGGCCATATTATCACGACCACATTGCCGGTTCTGTCTGGCGAAGAAACACGCAGCTTGGCCTACAGCATTCTTAGTGAAGAGCAGAAGAAGCGCTTCGAAACCGAACGCGAACTCGACTTCAGTTTTGGCGTGCAAGGAGTCAGTCGCTTCCGTGCGAATGTGTTTCAACAACGCGGCGTCACAGCGATGGCCATTCGTCAAATCCCCTACGAAATACATTCTTTTGCCGATCTTGGCTTGCCGCCGGTGTGCCAAGACCTCATCAGCAAAATGCGCGGGTTGATTTTGGTGACAGGACCTACTGGCAGCGGTAAATCGACCACGTTGGCAACGATGCTCGACACCATCAATATTCAGCGTAAGGGCCACATAATCACGATCGAAGACCCAATCGAATTTGTGCATCAACACAAGAACTGCATTGTCAATCAACGCGAAGTCAATAGTGATACGCACAGTTTTCCTGCCGCACTCAAATATGTTCTGCGCCAAGATCCTGACGTGATCTTGATTGGTGAAATGCGTGATCGCGAGACCATTCAAGCGGCTTTGACCGTGGCAGAAACCGGTCATTTGGCTTTGGCCACGCTGCATACCAACAGCGCTTTCGAAACCATCAACCGAATCGTTGATGTGTTTCCCTCGGGACAACAGAATCAAGTACGTGCGCAATTGTCCTTCAGCTTGGCCGGAGTATTGACTCAGCAGTTGATTCCACGGGCTAGGGGCGGCGGTCGTGTACTGGCCATGGAAATCATGACCTGTACGCCAGGTATTAAGGCCATGATCCGCGACGACAAAATTCATCAGATTTACGGTTTGATGCAGGCCGGGCAGAAATACGGCATGCAGACAATGAACCAATCATTGCAGCAAGCAGTGATGAACAAATGGATAACGCCTGAAGAAGCGTACAGTCGCACTTCGGACATGACCGAATTGCAGCAAATGTTGGGCGAACCAGCCTATTCCTAGGCCATGGTGAGTTTGACTGTATCGAGTTGATTTGAGTGAAAAATTTCATGCTTGAAAGAGGAGCAATCCAGTGAGCGCGACTAAAAAGTTTTTATGGACAGGGAAAACCGCCAAGGGCGATAACCTTTCAGGTGAATTGGAAGCGTCCGACCAGAATGCAGTCGGAGCGCACCTGCGCAAGCGCCGAATCACCATTGTTTCGATCAAGGAAAAATCCAGTGCAGGAAGCATGGTTCTGTTTCAAAAAAAGAGCATCAGTGTAAAGGACCTGTCAGTCTTTACCCGTCAGTTTGCGACGATGGTGAACGCTGGTTTGCCCTTGGTGCAATGCTTAGACGTGCTAGGTCGTCAGTTGGAGAAGCCCTACTTCAAAGAAGTTGTTGAAAAAGTAACTGCAGATGTTGAAGGCGGATCCACCTTGGCCGAAGCCTTGGAGAAACACCCCAAAATCTTTTCGGATCTCTACGTGAACATGATCGCCGCCGGTGAGGCGGGCGGTATCCTGGACATTATTCTGGGTCGTTTGGCTATCTTTTTGGAAAAGGCCGATGCTTTGCAACGTAAAGTAAAAGGCGCCATGACCTATCCGGTAATCGTGCTTACGGTGGCCGGTGGTGCATGTATCTTTATGTTGATGTTTGTGATTCCAGTGTTTGCAAAAATGTTCTCGGACTTTGGCGGAACGTTGCCGACACCGACTCGCATTGTGATGGGTGTTTCGGACTTCATTCGCGCCTATTGGTGGGCCATTGCTGGCGGCTCTTTTGCGGCTACTGTGCTTTACAAGCGTTACCGCGCTACCGAAAGCGGCCGTCGTGTGACGGACAGGCTGTCCATGAAGATTCCAATTTTGGGCGACGTTATTTTGAAGTCGGCTGTGGCTCGCTTTACGCGAACTCTGGGTACCTTGATCGGCTCTGGTGTGCCTATCCTGCAGGGATTGGAAATCACCTCGCGCACCGCTGGTAATAAAGTGATTCAAGAGGCTATTGCGGCAACAGCTGTTTCGATTAGCCAAGGTGACACCATTGCCGCTCCGTTGAAAGCAAGCGGAGTGTTTCCCGCCATGGTGGTGCAGATGATCAGCATCGGTGAAACCACTGGTGCCCTTGATGAGATGTTATCCAAAATTGCTGACTTCTATGACGACGAGGTCGACGCGGCAGTGGAAGCACTGACGGCAGCCATCGAACCGATCATGATTGTTGTGATGGGTGGTATGGTTGGCTCGATGCTTGTGGCCATGTACCTGCCTATGTTCAAAATGTCCAGCGTGGTGGGGTAAGAAATTGTCACAAGACCGCGAGGTCAGTCGTTCGCCAGAGGACATCCTTCAAGTGCGGCGACGTTCTCCGAGCCTTGATCTGATGAAGTGGCGGCTACTTTTTGTAGCCGCCCTCATCGTTTGTTCGGTGGCAGCCTGGTTTATCGATCCCAGTGTGGTAAGCGTGCCCGGATTGGTGGGAAGTTTTGGACTTCTGTTCACTTCCGTGGTTGCGACTTGGGCCGCTGTGCAGGCTTCGGCCCCGCATAAACTTCTCCTGACCGCTCAAATATTAGTTGATACTCTTTGTATTGGATTGATTGTCCACTTTACCGGCGGACCACTTTCTGTTTTTCCTCTCGTCTACTGTGTTCCGATTATGCTCGCGGCCAACTATTTGGACGCTCGGTGGTCAGTCGCCGTCGCCGGCTTAGCATCGATCCTCACTGGTGGTGGTCACTTTGGTTTGGCGCTTGGCTGGCTAATGGCCGGAAAAGTGAATGATCAGGCCATTCTTTCAGGTTGGCCCGTTTTCGTGACCGCTTTGCACATGAGTCTTTTTATCGTCACCGGTATGATCAGCGGCGAGCTTGCCCGACGCCTAGCTTACCGTCGGCACGCCCAGTTTCGCGCAAATGTTCAAGTTCGTGAGTCACAGTGTGAAGTGCGGAACATCTTGGACAACATGCGCAGTGGTTTGATCACCGTGGACGTCAAGGGCGTTATCACGCGGGTGAACCCATCATGTTGTGGCATCCTGAAGTTACCAGAGTTGGAGTTGACGGGCAAAAATGTTGCCTTGGTGATGGCTGATGGGATGTCTGAATTGGCGGGGATAATCATGCCGGTTGCGTTGGGCGCCGAGGCGGTTAGTCGTGGCGAAATCAAAGTGCGCCGTTATGGGCGAGAGATACCGCTTGGACTGAATGTGAATCACGTGACGGGGCCGAAGGGAAGTGTCATCGGCGCCATAGCTATCTTCACGGACCTTACGCAAGAAAAAGAACTGAGCGCTCACATGCGCGAGGCCGACCGTTTGGCGGCGATCGGTGAACTTTCGGCGAGCATCGCTCACGAGATACGTAATCCACTGTCGAGTATTCGTGGCAGCGTGGAAATGTTGGCCGGCGAATTGGACCTGGATGGATACCAAAAACAATTGTTGGATCTGGTGCTGAAGGAAAGTGGACGCGTCAATACGATCATCAATGATTTCCTGGGCTATTCGCGCATGCAACCGGCTTCTTTTACGAATTTTTCCGGTCGCGCTTGGCGCGATGAAATCACTTTGCAAATCCAACAACACGTCAACGCGATGGGTGGCCAGGTGCGCGTGCGTTGTGAAGTGAATCCCGCAAGATTGCGAGTAACAGCTGATCAAGGTCAGTTGACCCAAATGGCGCTCAACCTTGCTATCAACGCCTGCCAAGCCATGAGTTATAAAGGCGAGCTGGAACTCTCGGTCAATTTGATCGACGAAGCCCAAAACATTGAGTTGGTTGTGGCGGACAATGGCAGTGGCATTGATCCTGATATCAGGAATGATCTTTTTAGTCCCTTTAAAACGACGAAGGAACAGGGCACCGGGTTGGGACTATCAACGGTTGCTCGTATTGCCGCAGGTCATGGGGGACGGGTTCGTGCCGAAGACGGTGCCAATGGAGGCGCCACTTTCCGCGTGCGCTGGCCAGTCAATCATGATTGCCCACAAGCGGTTCCGTCGGAAAAACCTGCCTCACCAGTATCGGTGCCGGGTCTGGTTTCGCTCTAAGACCTCGGGCAATTTTTGCCGTATCAAAAACGGGCATTTTGCTTTGCGCAGATCTCCTCTGAAGACACCCCTGATCAAAAAACATATGCAAAAGTCACCCTTTATAGCAAAAAGGACTCAAGCATCGTGCAAATCCGCCGATATCTCTCTTGTGACTGCAAAATGCCTAATAGCTTGTAACATTTTAAGGAGACCTCATGCCACTCGGCAGGATCCTGGTCGTCGATGACGAAGAATCAATGTGTCAATATCTCTCGATCCTTTTGCAAAAAGAAGGCTACGAAGTCCAAACTGTCAATTCAGGCGTGGCGGCACTGAAAGTGATGAGCACAGATCCGGTGGATGTTGTCATGACCGACATTCAGATGCCCAAGATGGACGGCATCCAGTTGCTAAAAGGTATTAAAGGTTTAGATCCCACCACACCTGTCATCATCATGACGGCATACGCAAGTGAGCAATCGGCCATTGACGCCGTGAATCTGGGCGCATTCTCCTATGTGCAAAAGCACACCAAGAATGATGAAATCAAAATGATAGTGCGCAACGCTATGGCCCTGCGCAAAGCGAAGTCCGAAAATATTAAGCTGAAAAAAGAACTCACGCGCAAAACGACTCGCAAAAATATCATCGGCCAATCGGCGAGAATGCGTTCCGTCTATAAAATGGTGGATAAAATTGCCGCGACGAGCGCCACGATACTCATCAATGGTGAAAGCGGAACGGGTAAGGAACTCATTGCCCAATCGATACATCAGCGCAGCGAGCGCCCGAACGGACCTTTTGTGGCGATCAACTGTGGGGCAATTCCTGAATCGCTATTAGAAAGCCAACTCTTTGGCCATGCTAAAGGCTCTTTTACCGGCGCCGATCGCGATCACGATGGTTTTTGTCGCCAAGCCGAAGGCGGCACGATTTTTCTGGATGAAATTGGCGAGACTCCCCATGCGATCCAGGTGAAACTTTTGCGGATGTTGCAGGAGCGGGAAATTTATCCTGTCGGCTGCAGCAAACCCGTTAAAGTCGATTTGCGCGTGGTGGCCGCGACCAATCGCGATCTCGAACAAGAAGTGGCGGCGGGTAATTTCCGTACCGACTTGTACTATCGCCTCAACGTGATCCCTCTCAATTTGCCCGCTTTGCGAGAACGCAAAGACGATATCCCCCTCTTGGTGGACCACTTTCTCAAGAGCACCTGTGCCGACGAATACACCGGCAGCCTCAATTCGCTCATCGATGATGTTGCGGTACGGGCTTTGCAAGAATATGAGTGGCCAGGGAATGTGCGCGAACTCGAGAATGTGATCGAACGCGCCAGTATCATCCGTGAAAACACCCGGATTGGGATTGTCGATTTGCCGGCCTTCATTGGCAAAGACGGGGCAGACCCATTGAGCGGTTCGCACTTGAACATTGGCGGCTTGGTCACGCTGGATGACTTAGAAAAAGCCCACATCTTGTCGGTCCTGGAAACCACCGGTGGTGCGCGCAAACAAACTTCTGAGATTTTGGGCATCAATGCCTCGACTCTGTACCGAAAGCTAAAAAAGTACGGTTTACAGGGTGTTGAAGATACCAATACAGACGAATTCGATGAACGCTCAGTACCGGGCGAGGAATTATTGGCAGCCGTGGAAACGGTGATTCGCGAAAACGAGTCCGAGACGGAACAGTTTGAGCTAGAACCAGAACCGGTTGGCCAGAACTAGGGTCGTAAATCGTGCGCATCCGCAGGGGTAAAAGTGCCGACTGGGGCAGTTTGCAAGAATGGCAAGCGGCTGAACCCACGGTGAGAACGAATTGGAAGCTTTGTAACCCTCTGGTACAAACGGAGTTGTTGAAGAGGGTGCAAATAGTGAGCATATGGCACGGCCATTGCTCTACGTGAACTGCCGTTGGCAGGAATCGCGTCGGAAAGTCTTTCCGACGCAATAGCAACAGAGGCCCGCTTGGTGGGCCAGAGAGAATGGAGACAGATGTGTTGAATCGTAAGGGATTTACTCTCATTGAGCTGATGATCGTTGTTGTGATTATTGGTATTTTGGCTGCAATCGCCATCCCCAACTTCATTAGCATGCAAGACCGGGCTAAAGAAGCCAAGGTTAAAGGTGGAGCTCACACAGTGCAGCTCGCCGCAGAAGATTTCGCTGTTCGTAACGATGGTATCTATTCAGACGCCGGTGCTGACTTGTTGGCTTTGCTGCCTGGCGCAGCTTTGCTTGACAACGCATTCTCCGGTGTTGCTGCAGAGCCTACCTGGGGTGGCGCTGCCGCTGCAATGGGTGAAATCGGTATCGTCGCTGTCGTCCAAGGTGGCGTGAACGTGGGTTACACGATCACCGGCTTTGGTAAAGACGCGACCCAAGGTCCTGCTGCCGATGGCATCATCTTGACCTTGACGAGTGGTCAGTAAAAACCGCAAGTTTGACCGAGCCATTGGCTTGATCGATACTTAGGTTTGATGGAATTGGCGGGGGTCGTAATAACGGCACCCGCCATTCTTTTACCCCGGAGGCAACAGCAGCCCATGCGAAAAATAGCCACCTTAAATGTTCCGGATGTCATGTACGCATTCGGACTCGTGAGTTTGGTCGTGGTGGGTGTAGGGGTGATTGGCTATCCGTCGTTAGACCACTTGAATCGTCAGGATCATAAGGAGGCCGTGCTCAGAAATGCAGCGACCATGCAATTGGCTGCTGAATCATTTGCGGCGGCTCACCAAGGACAATATGCACAGAACGCGGTGGATCTCTTACCCTATCTGCCCAACAATTGTGCTCCAGAAAACCCTTATACTGCCGATAAGATATTATTCCAAGGTGCGGCTGGTGACTTGACTTACCGATCGATCGGTCAAGGTCAAAACTACCTGATCGAAGCATTTGCCGAGGGACGAGGCGATGGGCCTAAATTGCTGAGAACTCTAGAGGGCAGAGATTCTCATTAAGTTTGATTCGGGGGATTCGAGGAGACAATATGTTGAAGCGCGATGGATTCACTTTGATAGAACTGATGATAGTGGTTGTGGTGATCGGCCTGTTGGCGGCCATGGCCATACCAAATTATATGAATATGCAGAACCACGCCAAAGAAGCGTCCACTAAAAGCAATGCGCATACTCTGCAGCTGGCTGTCGAGGACTACTCTGTTCGCAACGGGGGACTCTACTCGGTCGCCCCAGCAGACCTAACCCCGCTACTGCCACGACAGAATCTCATGTCGAACTCATTTACTGGCATGATGAGCGAGCCTCGATTTGGGGCAGTTGCCGGGGCAACTGGTGAGATAGGAATCGTGGCGCTCATAGCAGGTGGAGTGACTACTGGTTATTCAATCAGTGCTTGGGGCAAGGACAATGCTGTCTTGACCATCGAAGCGGGCAGCAACTGATTTTCACTGAGCTTTATGGCACCGGACCTCTGGTCCGTTGCCTTTTTTTTTGGCACTGCCGTTGCAATAGAGATGGTATGAAGATCTGAATGACCCTATTTGAACCGCTAGGGGCGAAACCTGATGGGTTAGCCTACGGAGGTGGATGTTGATTTTCCATACGGTGGCTATTAACAAGCCAGACGCTGATACCTATCCGCACGGAGGTGGTTCAGTAGCGGTGCCACAAGAAGAAGCGATGGTCACTGTCCGCAAGACTCCATCGCGCTCCGCAGTACCTGCTTTGTCAGTGATTGACTTGCAGAAGTCGTTTCGATCGGGAATTCTGAAACGCAAAATTCGGGGTATCGAAGGCGTCTCGTTTACCGTTGTCCCAGGCGAAGTGTTTGCGATCATTGGGCACAATGGCGCAGGCAAGACGACCACTATCAACTGCATTCTGGACTTGATTCATCCTGATGGTGGCGAAGTTAGGCTCATGGGCTTAGACCACCGCAAAAGAGAATCCCGTACAAAAGTAGGCTATCTGCCTGAACGCCCCTATTTTTTCGAACATTTGAATGGCATCGAATTGTTGGCTTTTTATGCTGAGCTGCTCGGCGTGCCAGCCTCGTCGCGTCAGTCACGCATCGATCATGTCTTGGCGCGCACAGGTATGACAGAATTTGCCACGCGTCGCCTCAAGAAATATTCAAAAGGAATGCTGCAGCGCATCGGCATAGCCCAGACTCTGCTTGGCGAACCAGATATTCTTATTTTGGATGAGCCCATGTCCGGTCTTGATCCTATGGGGCGACGTGAGATTCGCGAACTCCTGCTCGAGCTCAAAGCCGAAGGCAAGACGATCATACTCTCGTCGCATATCGTGAGCGATGTCGAATTGGTTGCCGATACAGTTGGTATCATGCAGTCCGGCAAAATGATCGCGGTGCACGATCTGCACAGTATGCAGCATGACAGTAGCTACCACGTTGTCCTGTCGTGTCGTACTAATAACCCTAGAAATTTGAATTTGCCGCGTTGGGCTGAAAGCCGACTGCAGAACAGTGGTCGTGAAATGATGACCGTCGATGCCGATAGTATTGATCAGTTGCGCGAGTTGTTGGGCGCTTGTCACGCGGAGAATATTGAAGTCAAAGTCGTCGAATCACGACGCACTGGATTGGAAGACATGTACATTGCTAGCAACTGCACAAACTCCGCCGAGGTCGCCTCATGAATAGCCGCATAAAGGCATTGATTATCAGCACGTTTCGGGAAACCGTTCGCGACCGCATCTTTTACTTGGCAGGCGTGTTTGGCTTTGTGATGCTCGCTAGCACTACGGTGCTGTCGCCTTTAAATGTAGGCGCCCAAGGCAAGATCATGGCCGATGTGGGCTTGGCGGCCATGGTTGTTATTGGTCTTTTGGTTTCCGTCTTTGTCGGCAGCGCAATGGTCCGCAAGGAATTGGACAAAGGCACCATCGTCACCATCCTTTCGAAACCAGTCGGTCGTCGAGAATATATTTTCGGCAAATTCCTCGGCCTAAATTTGACTATCTTCACGATGCTCATTTTGATGGGCGTGTTTTTTATGCTGATGCTGCTCATGGTGCCCGGCTCATTCAGTTTTCGTTTTCTGAATGCTATCTATCTTTGTTTTTTGGAATTGATGGTGCTGAACGCCGTTGTCGTCTTCTTCTCGACGACGGTGTCACCGATTCTGGCGGCGGTATTCACCTTGGTCTTGTTTTGCATCGGACACCTGAGTGAAAGCATTCGCGCCTATGGCCAAATGCAAGGCGGGGTCTTTCAACAACAACTGTCTGAAGTGGTCTATTACTTGATCCCAAACTTGGAGATGTTCAATGTCCGGGGCGCAGTGGTGCACGGCGATCCGGTTTCGATGGCGCATCTTCTGACCGCCACGGTTTATGCATTGGGTTGGACTGCGATATTAGTAATGATCTCTGGCGCAATTTTCGATCGTAAGGAATTGCGCGGATGATCATGAAGCAACGTGGCAGCATTATCAGATACCTGGCTATCGTGAGTTTGGCCTTTGTCGTCTTTTTATCGCTGGCGCGTTTTGACGCTAGTCATGAAGTGGCGAGCCGCGATGAACGATTGTATTTTCCTTCGGGAAATTTTTTAGTGGAGTCGAGTGTGGGTTTTCGCCACGCCGCTGCCGACTATCTCTGGTTTCGCTTTATCCAATATTTTGGATCTTACGCCAAGGGCAACCATGATCTGCGTTACTTTGATTTGTTGTTGGACGGTATCACCAGATTGGATCCGCGCTTTATTGAAGCCTACCATTTCGGATCCCTAGTCGCGTGGTCAGAACAAGGCGACTTCGCCAAATCCGTTGATATTCTCAAACGGGGAATACTGCACAACCCTGACGTGGCCAAGTTGCCATTCCAGGTGGCCTTCACTTACTACGTGTTTTTCCATGACTATGAACGGGCCGCCTTTTGGTTTGAAGCGGCTTCAAAATGCAGCGACGCCACCGACCGCGAAAGCCGATTTGCGGCGTTTGCCCGTTTCAAAGCCGGTGATGATCGAATTTCTTTGGCTCTTTGGAAGGACCTTAAGGTTCAGTCAACCAACGCTGAAATGTTGGCCTTGGCCAATAAGATGATTGAGAAGTTGGAGCGCCGTGTGCGCATTCGAAAATCGTATGGCGAGTCGTTTATCGGTCCCATCCCGGAGTTGTAGCATGCCCACCTTCCTCACTGGAAATCTAATGCTTGATCAATCAATATTGTGGGGGCTAGTCGCTTGGCTGGGCGCCTGTGTCGGCAGTTTTTCCAATGTTTTGATATACCGGTTGCCACGTAATAAAGACGTCGTGCGAGGACGCAGCCATTGCCCGAGTTGCGCAAAAATGGTGGCTTGGTATGATAATATCCCAGTAGTCAGCTGGTTGCTTCTGCGCGGTCGATGCCGGCATTGCGATGCTGGTATCAGCGTGCGCTATCTCTTAGTGGAGCTTGCGGGTGCCGCGTGTGCCGTAGTGGGCATTTGGCGCTTTGGCTGGAACCTAGAGGGGCTTTCTGCATCGTTTTTCCTCATCGTCCTGCTTGATATTGCACTGATCGATTGGGAACACATGATCATTCCGCACACTCTTACCTTGAGTGGTGCGGCCTTGGGCCTGGCCTTCTCGTTCTTCATTACTCCTCAACTTCCCCAAGCGTTGCTCGGAGCGGCGGCGGGAGCTGGGGTGATCTTGGCAGTCTCGTATGGCTACAAGGTTTTCCGCGGCGTCATAGGAATGGGAGGGGGCGATGTGATGTTGATGGGAATGATAGGGATTTTTGTCGGACCATGGGGAGCGATGGCGGTTCTGTTTAGCGGCGCACTCTTTGGTGCCGTGTACGCGTTGATTGCCGGACGTGGTTCTGTACAGGGTGCTGCTAAATTACCATTTGGCACCTTCTTGGCCGCGGCTGCTGGCATTGTTTTGCTATTTGGAGCCGATCTGTGGAGCCTATATTTGTCCATTTATTAGCGGCAAGCGGCAATTTTTACCCCCCTCGAATCAACTGCATTTTTGACAAATCGAGAGTTCCCGCCTCCCTCGTAGTGATAATCAACCATTTAGCGCTTAAGCCGGCTCGCTCGTAGCCGATCAAAGTTATGGCACACATGTTGCGAAACGTTATGCGAGATATCCGATAGAGGTGGATATCCATTTGTACGCACGAACTTCAAGGTAGGCTGGCATGTTCGGATTCCTGAAACGGAAACAGAAATCACTGATCGGCATGGATATCGGTTCCAATGTTGTGAAGTGTCTGCGGCTCGACTTGACTGAAAAGCGTCCCGTGGTGACCCATTTTGCCATGGCGGATTTACCGCCTGAAGCAATTGTTGATGGGGAAATCATGGATCGTGAATTGGTCATCGAAGCTATCCAAGAGGCGGCTGAAAAAGCCGGCATCCCCGACGAACCCGTAGCCAGCGCTGTCGCCGGTCGTGCGGTTATCGTTAAAAAAATCGTAATGGACAAAATGAGCGAGGCTGACGCTCGTGAAGCCATCTATTGGGAGGCGGAACAACACGTTCCCTTCGACATTGATGACATCACACTCGATTTCCAAATTCTACAAGAAGATATTGGCGCCGATCAGATGGAATTGCTGTTGGTGGCGGCGAAGAAGGATATGATCCTTAGTCACGCTGAACTGATCCGCGATGCGGGTTTCCAGCCATTTGTTATCGACGTTGCCTCATTCGCCAACCAGAATACCTGGGAATTCCTTTCGCAGATGAAAGCAGAGGAAGCTGGCGGTATTGATTTCGCGGAGCCTGAAGTCGGCGAAGATGATTCGGTCGACGATCTCGCTCCGTTTTCTGATGAAGACGACGAAGCGACCGCCGAGGCGGAAGATCGCGCTGGTGAGTTTGTCGCTCTGCTAGACATTGGCGGCGGCGTGACCAACGTGCACATTGTGCGCGACGGCACACCTTACTTCACACGCGATCTGCCCGTGGGTGTTTCGCACTTCATTGAAGAATTCCAAAAACAACTCGGCTTGACCTACGACACAGCCCATGAGGTTGCCCGTGGTCACCTGGACGATGTCGACCAACAACTGGTCACTGATATCGTCCGTTCGGTCGGTAGTGAAATCTACCAAGGACTCGAACCGAGCTTGTCTTACTTAAAAACTTCCGGCGAATCAGATGGCATCGACCGCATCTTCGTAAGTGGCGGCGGCGCACATCTGCCAGGTTTGTTGGAGTACTTGTCCGAATGTTACAGCGTGCCCAGTGAAAAGGCCGACCCATTGGCCGGACTGGACTATGACCCAGATCTCTTCGGCGACGAAGACCCTAATGAATTAAGCCCGCTGCTCACCGTGAGTGTTGGTTTAGCTCTCAGAGAGGCGGTAGGCAAATGATACGCATTAATCTTCTGCCTCGGGACGAAATGCCAGCACCTAGCCGAATGGCGATGTTGAATGTTGGCGCCTTTGCTCCGTTGGTATTGATTTTGGTTGCTGTGGCGGCAATCGCTGGGGCTCACTGGACCCAAAGCCAGGAAATGGCAGCCTTGGAAGCGACGATCGCTGAAGAGGAAGCTGAAACGCGTCGGTTGGCGCCTGAGATCGCTAAGATCAAACGGCTTAACCAACAACGCAAAGAACTCAATGACCGTTTGGATGTCATCACGCGCTTGGACGGAGATCGTTACTTCCGCGTGCATCTGATGGATGAGTTGAACCGCAGCATGCCTAACCATTTGTGGCTGACGCGGGTTGAGGACACGGGCGCCGATCGTTATACGGTCGAAGGCGTGACCTTCTCCAACTTTCTGGTCAGTGATTTTCTGCAAAACGTCACCAATAGCCCTTACTTCTCCGCCGTTGATCTGATGGTTGCTGAGAAGGGTGAGATTGATGACGTGAGTGTGATCATGTTCAAGGCTCAAGCCAAGGCAGTGCGCAAATCGGCGCCCGCCCCATTCGAAGGATAAGGAGGGATCGTAATGAATATTAATGTCAAAGATCCAAAATTCCTGCGCTGGGTTGGTGCTGTGTTGTTAGTGGCGGTGGTGGTCCCGATGTATTTCATGTCGGACTCCTACTCAATCACTTACAAGTCGCGCACCAAAGTCATTGTGGAATTGGATGCTCACCATCAAAAGTTGGCTGGAGACCTGGAACGCGCGCGTTTGCTGGTCCGCAACTTGGAACGTGTCGAGCAAGAGTACGCCATCTTGTCGGACCAATGGGAAGTGGCACAAACGCTGCTGCCCGAAGAAAATGAAATGCCAGACTTGTTGCGCAAGGTCACTGCGGCCGGCCAACAATCGGGTGTAGATTTTGAATTGTTCCGTCCACAGGCAGCGGTCAATCAGGGTTTCTACTCTGACAATCCCATCGAAGTTCGCGTCGCTAGTGGTTACCACCAAGCGGGTGTCTTCCTTAGCCGCCTGGCCAATTTGAATCGCATTGTGAATGTGTCTGACTTGCGCATGGAAGGCGTTGTCGACCAGAGCGAGTCACCTCACACCATTGTGATGGCCATGACGCTGACAGCATACACGCAAGGTTCGGCGAACGCGCCAGCACCGGCGACGAATGCTGACGGCACACCTAATACACTTTCTGCGGACAACGGTGGCGTCCAAATGAAAACAGCCCAGGCTAACGCCTCGCATTAAGGAGCGACGATCATGAATACGACAATCAAAAAAGTTTCTGTCGCAGCGACCTTGATCGCATTGGCGGGACTGCTGCTGGCGACTCCGGTACTCGCCGAGGATGCGGTTCCAGAAACGTCAAAGAGCACAGATTCGGTGTCTCCATCCCAGATTTCTCGGGATCGGATCAACGCCATCCGTGCAAATGAATTCTTCTACCAAAGCTTTGGCAATGAGGATCCTTTTGGAGCCTTGGTCAATGGTGATTTCGAGCAAGCTTCGGCTGCCGAATTGGTAGACATGAACAGCGCTCACTTGGTGGGTGTTATGTGGGCCCAGGACGACAAGTTCGCCTTGGTCGAAGATGGAGAAGGTTTCGGTTATATCCTGCGTGTAGGCGATCGCATTCGTAATGGACGCGTCGTCAGCATTCGTAAAGCATCACTAACTGCGCGGGTCACTCTGTACGGAATCACTAATAAAGTGGTTCTCAAGTTGGAAAAAACGGAGGCTAAGTAATGAACGGCAAGACCCGCTTCACGGTAAACGGATTGATTATCATTTTGGTGATGGTTACATCCGTGGCTGCTGTGGCACAAGACAATGCAATCGCTGAAGATTCCGCTACCGAGGCTGCGGCCCCGGTTGCTGAGTCAAAATATATGGGACGGCCCATCTCTCTCGATGTCCAAGACGCTGAAATCGGAACCGTTTTGCGGTCCCTGTCTAGCTTCTCGGGCGTTAACATCGTCGCTTCCCCCCGCGTGGTGGGAAAAGTTACGGTGAAACTTGAGGAAGTGCCTTGGGAAGAAGCATTGGCCGTGATTTTGCGCGCCCACAGCTTCGACTTCATTGAAGAACAAGGTATATATCGTGTCGACACTGCTGAAGAATTGCGTGACGAAGAACTGTCAGAGCAACGGGCCCGCAAACAAGTTGAAGACCTTGAAGTCTTGAACTTGGGTATGGCCAAGTTAGAATACGCCAACGCTGAAGAAGTGAAGAACGCCTTGGAAAAAATGTTAACCGATCGTGGTAACATTGACGTCGACGTTCGCACCAACAGCCTCTTGGTTAATGACATCGCAGCGCGCGTGGCATTGATCACCGATATGGCTTTCCAATTGGATACGCAAACACCACAGGTCGAGATCAACGCTCGCTTGGTGGACATTGATACTCGCGCTACGCGTGAGTTGGGTATCAACTGGGGAGCGGGCAACGTTTCGATTCCTGGTTCGAACATCAATGGCAGTCTGGATATCAGTAACCCAGTTCAAAATCCAGCTGGTGACTTGCGAATCGGTACGGTGCAAGACTGGGGTACTTTGATGCTGCAGGTCGAGGCCCTGGAGAACGACCAGAAGGCTCATCTGATCAGTAATCCAGTAATCACCACCACGGACAACCGTGAAGCCAGTATCTTGGTTGGTCAAAAGATTCCTTTGATTGTCGCCGATGAAGCTGGTAATGCCATTACTCAGTTGACGACAATCGGTATCTTGCTGAAAGTCACGCCGCATATCAACACTGACAATCGCATCACGCTTGACGTGCACAACGAAGTCAGTGATCTCTCCAGTCAGGCAACTGTGCAGGGTGGTGTGATCATCAACACCAGTGAGTCCGATACTCGGGTTCTGGTGGACAGTGGTGACACGGCAATCATCGCGGGCTTGATCCGTAAGGTCGACAGCAAACTCGACAGTGGTATTCCCATCTTGATGGATATTCCGCTGATTGGTTCGTTGTTCAGGCACAGCTCTGATACGGTTGTGAGCCGTGAACTGGTTATCTTCGTAACACCTACCATCGTTGAAGATGGCTACCTCGAACGTGATACCATGTTTGAGAACGGTGAAGTGACTTACGAGCCCGAAAAACTGAGCCGCTTCTAAGCAAACTTAGTATTTGGGATTGAATTCGACCTCCTGGGGATTGTACCTCAGGAGGTCGTGTATTATGATAACCCTATGTGGACATCATTTATCGGATTTATGGCCAGTGGCAAGACGGGTGTTGCCCGTCGTTTGACCACGGTAAGCAATCGACCGGCAGTTTTTCTGGATCAGATGATCACAGAGAAGGCCGGTATTTCTGTTTCGGAATTCTTTGCTGTCCATGGTGAAGCTGCCTTCCGGGTCTTAGAGGCTGAAACAGTGGCTTCTTTGGACCCTGAGCGCCCTTTGGT
>JBLIOK010000003.1:0-28993 GCA_047639735.1 Candidatus Krumholzibacteriia bacterium
CAGGCAGCGGCATTGGCAGATCCGAGGCTTCCATGACCACGAGTTTCCCTGGCTTCGCGCTGATCAGTTGCTGGCAATGGTGGACTTGCTCTTGGCTCAGCGCGACAAAAACATTGTCAGTGTTGTCACTGTGGGGAGCAGGGGGGGCAACGATTTCCAAATGGCATCGCACGCCGTCGACATGAGTTTCGACATGATCAATCAACGCTTGGGTCTGGCTTTGAGCCAGCGGCGATGAATAGCTGATAAAATTCAGAACCCGCGGTGTCACAAGCGGTCGTCCTTCGCTGATGATTCAGGCCCCTGCCTGGGCCGTCTCTTGGTTGAGATACTCTTTGACCAACGCGCCTATGCGGTGGGCGTCTTCACTTGGTAGCGAAGCGTGGATGGGCAAGATCAGCACTTCTTTGCCGGCTTGTTCAGCAGCACTCAGGTCACCGCCGTTGCGACAATAAATGGACAATTCGTGTTTGTGCAATGGAGGGTCATAGTAGACAGCGGTGTCGACACCGTTTTCGTCGAGCAATTTCTGCAGCCCGTCACGGTCAGCACAACGTAGCCAATACTGATGGTGCGTCACGTGCATGTCGCGTCCCTCATTGGGCATTTGCAAACGGTTTGTCACCGGAATGTAGCTGTCGTATATGGTCGCCACTTCTTCTCGTGTGCGTTGTTCTTCGGCAAAGTGTTTGTGACGCACGCGAATGACCATCGCTTGGACTTCGTCGAGCCGGCTGTTCCAACCGGTGTACAGATGGCCGTTGGCGCGCACTGCTTGGTGCCCACGAATTTTCCGGATACGATCAGCGTCGCGTTTCTCACGGCAAAAAACCATGCCGCCATCGCCAATGCCCGGCAGGTTCTTGGTGGGATAGAAACTGAGCGTGCTCATGCGACCATAAAAGCCCATGGGCTTGCCATCGTAGATGGTGCCAAAACCTTGGGCCATGTCGACGACAACTTCTAGGTTGTGTTTTTTGGCAATCGCATCGATAGCGTGCATGTCACACGGTGCGCCAAAAATGGGCACAGGCATGATGGCGCGCGTCTTGTCTGTAATCGCAGCTTCGATTTTGGTCGGATCGATGTTCAAGTCGGTCGGACTGATGTCCACAAAAACCGGAACAGCATCGAGCAGGATGATGGCTTCCATGGTGGCGTCAAAAGTGTAGGGTGTGGTGATGACTTCAGAGCCGGGCCGGACGCCGGCCATGGCCAACGCTAGAAACAAAGCCGAAGAGCCACTGGCCACGCCGACCGCGTGGGGCACGCCACAGGCGGCGGCCAATTCTTCTTCGAGCAAACGAACTTCTTCACCAAGAATGAAGTTGCCGGAAAGCAACATTTTCTCAAACTTGGCAACAATTTCGTCTTTGACAGGCAACATGGGAGTGATCAGGTCATAGCGACCGATACGTTTTGATTCTGACGATGCCATCTGGATTGCATTCCTTTCGCCCGCGCAACCTGGACGATGCCGGGCGCGGGCTCAGAACAAATTCAACAAAATTTTTATGCGGGCGACTGATGGTCCGCTCTGCCAAAACAATCGTACTTGAATCCAAATTTTTCCAGATGCGGACGGTCATAAACATTGCGACAGTCCAAAAACGTGTTGCCAGCCATGATATCGGCCAAGGAAGCGAAATCTAGTTGACGATATTGATTCCATTCTGTGACCAGAATAGCCGCCTCAGCTCCCTCGCAGGCTTCATAAGGTGATTTGCAGTAGGTGAGCTCAGGGTGAAAGAGTTTGAAGTTTTCCATCGCGGCTGGGTCGTGGGCCCGAATGTCACACCCTTTGGCTTCAAGAATTTTGACCAATTCAAGGCTTGCCGCAGAGCGAATGTCGTCTGTATTGGGTTTGAATGCGAGACCGATCAAAGCGACTCGTTTTCCATCCAGCTTGCCCGCCAGGCGTTCGGCCTTGGCGATGGCTACCGCTGGAATGGCGCGGTTAACCTCAATCGCGCTGCGCACGATACTCATGTCGCCACCTGCCGTTTGGGCGATGTGGACAATAGCGTTCGTATCTTTTGGTAAGCAACTGCCACCAAAGCCCAAGCCCGGATGAAGAAATTTCGACCCAATGCGTTTGTCCAAGCCCATTGCTTTGGCCACGTCAAAGACATCGGCGCCGACCTTTTCGGCCAGCACGGCGATTTCGTTTATAAAACTGATTTTTACGGCCAAGAAACTGTTCGAAGCGTACTTCACCAACTCGGCAGTTTCGATACCAGTGTTGATGATGGGTGTATCGAACAAGAAGAGCGGGCTGTAAATATCGCGCAGTAATTTTTCTGAGCGTTCGCTTTCGGTGCCAATGACCACGCGGTCAGGCCGCATGAAATCTTCGATCGAGGAACCCTCGCGCAGGAATTCAGGATTGCTGGCCATGTCAAATTTGGTGTCGTCGGTAAGCTTGGCTTGGATCACTTTGCGAAGGTTACGGTTGGTCCCCACAGGCACTGTGCTTTTGGTGACAATGACTTTGTAGTCAGTCAACAGAGAACCGATTTCTTCGCCAACTTTCATCACATACTGCAGGTCGGCTTCACCGGATTCCGACATGGGTGTTTGCACGGCGATGAACACGACATCTGCATTGGCCATGCCGTCGGCCAGTTTTGTCGTGAATTCGAGGCGGCCTTCTTCAACACCTTTGAGAACCAAACGGTCGAGGCCTGGTTCGTAAAACGGAATCTCGCCACGCAATAGGCTTTCAATGCGATCAGGATTGATATCCACGCAGGTCACTTGATGGCCAAAATCAGCCATACAGGCGCCCGAAACCAAGCCCACATATCCTGTGCCGACGATGCAAATTCGAATCATTGGTATTCCTTCCGAGCCTCGTCTAATAGGCCCATCAGTGTGTCGGTGAAGTCATGTTGTGGACTCCAGCCTGTCGTTTCTTTCAGCTTTGTATTGTCGCCAACCATATAGGGTATATCCGAAGGTCGACAACGGTCGGGGTCCTTGCGCAATGTGATTTCGCACCGAGCACCGCCGACTAAGATCTCTAGTCCTTGTTGTATCGTCAAACTCTTACTGGAACTAACGTTATAAATTTCTCCGGCCACGCCTTTTTCGCCCAGCAGGCGGTAGGCGCTCAGGACATCCTGGACGTCTAAAAAGTCGCGCACGGCACTCAAATCGCCTGTTTTTATCTCTTGTGGGCCCTTTCCGGCTTCTGCGGCGGCAATCTGGGCTGCAAAGCTGGGGAAAGCGAAGCGTTTGTCGTGACCTTGGCCAGTGTGGCTAAACGAACGGGTAATAACCACTGGCAAGCCGTACGAGATCACATATTGCTGACAAAGCATGGTTTGGCTGGCTTTGCTGACTCCGTAAGGGGAAAGTGGCCGCCGGCGGGATTCTTCGTCCAATGGCATCTCATTTGGGGGGTGACTGCCGTATTCTTCACACGAACCGACGGACAATAAAACCGGCCGCCTGTCTTCGGGCATTCCTCGCAGCGCTTCAAGAATACTTAGGGTTCCTTGGAGATTGCTGGCAAACGTTGCCGACGGTTCGCGAAAGGAAACGGCAGCGGAACTTTGCGCTGCCAAATGATAGATAATTTGCACATCGAGTTTGCCGAGCAATTCTTTGACCGCTGTTTCATCTTCTAAGGACAGAGGGTAATAGAGCATGGTCCCAGCGTCGCTCTTGTAAACAAAGGCGGCGGGATCCGAATTGTCAGGGCCGAGAAGAGTAAAGGGTCCAATTTCTTGAGGCAGATTGGCGAGGTCATTTTGTTTGCCCAAGCCAATGACTTCTTGACCGGAGCGCAACAAGTCATAGGCCAAGTTTTGACCCACAAAACCAAGAGCTCCGGTTATCAATGCGGCATGTTGTTGGTTTTTAGGCATTGATCAAACGCAACCATTCTTTGTAGATGCAGAGGTCTTGCACAACTTCGAGTCCGGCTGCACGTGCTTCAGCCGCTGCTTCTTCGTGCACCACGCCTTCTTGCATCCATATGGATTTGGCACCGGCGGTGATGGAGGCGGTGATGATTTCTGGCACCGCATCGCTACGGCGAAAGACATCCACCACATCAATGTGCACGTCGATGTCGTTCAAGCTGGCCACAATTTCTAGTCCCAGAATGTTTTGGCCTGCGAGGCCAGGATTGACGCCGATAACGCGGAGGCCGAGGCCGTCAAGAAAACGCGAGATGCCGTGACTAGGCCGGTTGGGATTGGCGGAAAACCCAACCACGGCAACCGTCTTCATGCTTTCCAGTAAACTTTTGATGGTGGCATCATCTGGGTTTTGGATTTCAGCTGCTTCACTCATAAAGTAACTTTCGATGGTAACCGTGGTTGGTGCCTATCCGCTAATTTAGTCCGCCATCAAACTATTGTAAACTTTTGCCAGTTGACCGGTTACCCAGCAAGCGGCGGATGAGCGTTGGCTACTTTATTTTTTACTACAATTTACGACACACTTCTATTAGAATCGCCATGTTCCCACCGAGTTGTCCGTGTATAAGCCCCATTTGGCCACGCTTTCACCAAAATGAGGCAAGACTTTCTGGAAGAGGTTGACGTGAATCCGGTCTTTATGTCTGTGTTGCTGTTCTGCGCCCTGTCTT
Source organism: Candidatus Krumholzibacteriia bacterium (assembly GCA_047639735.1). Classification (GTDB taxonomy): domain Bacteria; phylum Krumholzibacteriota; class Krumholzibacteriia; order LZORAL124-64-63; family LZORAL124-64-63; genus JAGRNP01. The sequence goes on from JBLIOK010000003.1 coordinate 4,601, forward strand.
TGTTTGCCAATACCATCGCCAACCGCTACTGGCTTATGATGGCTGGCGTGGCCGATAACCGGATGGACAATCCGCGCGCCAGGATCATGTCATTGATCAATTTTGGATTTTTGCAAAAACGATTGGTGCAGCGCAAGGGCGCCGGTTGGATGCACGTCACTATCTTCGTGGGCTTTATGGTCGTTTCGGTTCGCACGATCACATTAATGGGACAGGGCTTCGTCACTGACTTTCATTTGCCCTTGATGGGCGGACCACTCGGTCTCGCTTATGCGGCGCTCAAGGATACCTTTGCCGTTTTGGTGATCCTGGCTCTTTGTTTTGCTTTGTACCGCCGCTTGGTTGTTAAGCCGAAGCGATTGCACCTGAGCCTAGAAGCGAATTTGATCATCGTCTGGATCGCTGCTTTGATGGTCACCGATCTGCTCGTCGACGCGGCAGCCATTGCGGCTGACCCAAATTTCTCGGAACGTGGTTGGGCCTGGGCTTCCACTCTCCTCAGTGGCGCCTTCGCCAACTCGAGCGCCGCTGAACTTGACGCGGTGATCAAGTACAACTTTTGGATTCACGTGACAATGGTTTTGGCGTTTTTAAACTACCTGCCGTTCGGCAAACATTTTCACGTGCTCACGGCATTGCCCGCAACATTCTTTGTTCGTCTGACGCCTCAGGGCGCCCTGGAAAAAATGGATTTTGAGGGCAAGGAAACGTTTGGGGTAGGGCGCTTAGAAGACTTTAGCTGGCGGCGCTTTCTCGACATGTACACGTGCACTGAATGTGGCCGCTGCAATGAAATGTGTCCGGCTGATTTGACGGGCAAAGCCCTCAACCCGCGTTCGATCATCACCAACGAACGCGACGCCGCTTATGAAATGTCCGACCATTTGGTAAAGGTAGGTAAGTTAAAGTCGCAAGGGCGTTTGACCGAAGCAGCGGCAGCAATTGAGGCCATGACGCGCCCCGACCTTATCGGTGGCGTGAACGATCCAGAAGCCATCTGGGCTTGCACCACCTGTGGTTGGTGCGTGAGCAGTTGTCCCGTAATGATTGATCACATCCCCAACATCATTGATCAACGTCGGCATCTGGTGATGATGGAAGCAAATATGCCGGCGGTTTTGCAGAACGCCTTAAAGGGATTGGAAAACAATAGCAATCCTTGGAATGTGACGGCCTCGGCACGCGAAGACTGGGTGGGCGATTTGGATGTGCCATTGATGCGTGAAAAAGGCGGAGCGGCCTACTTGCTGTTCGTCGGGTGTGCCGGTAGTTTTGATGCGCGCAACAGCGATGTTGTGCGAGCTACCTGTGAATTGCTCAACGAAGCGGGTGTGGACTACGCGATTCTGGGCAAAGAAGAAGGCTGCAGTGGCGATCCGGCGCGGCGGGTGGGTCATGAATATCTTTTCCAGATGCAAGCGCCAGTAAACATCGCCAATTTTAAAAAATACAACGTTAAAAAGGTGATCACCGCTTGTCCTCATTGTTTCAATACGATCGCCAACGAGTACCCGGACTTTGGTCTTGAGGGCGTCGAAGTGATGCACCATAGCGAAGTGCTAGCCGAATTGGTCAAGACCGGACGACTGAAGATGAAAGACAACGAGAGCCTGAAAGTGACTTACCACGACTCATGCTATCTCGGTCGCCATAATGATTTGTACGATGCTCCACGCGAAGTGATTGGTTCGATCAGTTCGATAGAACAAGTGGAAATGCCGCGTAATCGCCAGGAAGGGTTCTGCTGTGGCGCGGGTGGCGGTCGTATGTTTATGGAAGAAGACACCGGCACTCGCATCAATCACAACCGCATTAAAGAGGCGGCCGAAACGGGGGCCAATGAAGTCAGCACAGCCTGCCCGTTCTGCCTGACGATGTTAAGCGACGCGGTCAAAGAGACAGACCTTTCTGAGACTCTCAAAGTGCGCGACATTTCGGAATTGATGCTCGCTAATTTGGACCGAAGTGGTGCCGATTGCGGGCGCTCCGATGCGCCTGCCGAGACGGGGCCTACTGCGGTTTAGATGGGCCTTAACTCACACTGCCAGACTTCTGGCGAGCACAGTGTGCTATTGATCAGGAGGATGTTCATGAGCGTCGACGTTCCCGTCATCGCAACCGAACGATTGAACAAGGTTTGGCAACGCGGCAAAGATTTTCTAGGGTCGGAACTGCCCATCATGTGTGGTGCTATGACCTGGATCAGTGACCCTGGCCTGGTGTCCCGCATGAGTAACCTAGGGGCTTTTGGCGTCTTAGCAGCGGGCAATATGCCGCCAGAACTTTTTCGGCAGTACGTGCACAAAACGCGCAAACTGACGAAGATGCCGTTTGCTGGAAACGTGATCACTATCGCGCCGAATTATCTCGACCACTTAAAAATACTGTGTGAAGAGAAGGTCAGTCACATCGTTTTTGCGGGGTCGTTGCCGCGCGGATCAGAAGTCGAACTAGCAAAAGCCAGTGGTGCTAAGGTGTTGTGTTTTGCTTCGACGGCATCCATCGCCAAACGCATGATCAGCTACGGTGCCGATGCTCTCATCCTTGAAGGCAGTGAAGCCGGAGGCCATATCGGCAGTGTCTCGACCACCGTTTTGTTGCAGGAAATCCTTTTCAAATTCAACGACACGCCAATTTTTGTAGCCGGTGGTGTCACCAGCGGTCGCATGATAGCGCACTTGACTCTGATGGGTGCGGCCGGTGCTCAAATGGGCACTCGATTTGTGATGGCCGAAGAGTGCAACGCTCATGACAAATTCAAACAGACATTCATTCGGGCCCGAGCTCGCGAAGCCGTTTCGACGTCGCAATACAGCAATAAGCTGCCCGTGGTTGCGGTGCGTGGTTTGAAAAATCAGGCCATGACGAATTTTGGTGATTTGCAGCTTAAGTTGTTGGAGAAAATCAATCGCGGTGAGCTGACCAGCAAAGAGGCCGTCTTTAAGGTTGAAGAATACTGGGTAGGTTCGCTACGCAATGCAGCCGTCGATGGTGAAGTTGCTGAAGGCTCGCTAATGGCTGGCCAATCGGTTGGTGCCGTCACTAAAATTCAGCCCCTGCGTGAAATATTGCAAGACCTGGTCAATGAGGCCGATTTAGGAATTCAAGAGGTAGAGAAAATGTTGCGCTAGTACTCTGCTCTTGTCGCCTAGCGGCGGTAATTGCACATTGGGGGTACAGATTGCCGGGGTCGCTGAGCAAAGCGATCCCGGCAATTATTTTTAATGGGCCTATTGCGGTCCCAATTTCTGTTTCCGAGTCGCATTGCCAGGCCGATGGCCTATGGCACTAAACTTGATAGTAATGAGCCGATAAAGCTGTCTGAGGCCCAGAGGGCCACGACGAGATACCATGAGGAAAAGCGTGCCGTGCAGACTACGCAAACGCTATCCTCAACATTGCCTCATGCTTGGGAGATTTTGATATGCCAACGATTTCGTTGGGCCAAGGCCGCACCGGACGCGTGCTGCCACTAATGGTCATGGTTCTGGTCTTAGGTGTTGTGTGCACTTCGGCAAGTTTTGCCGCAAGCGTAGCAAGCCGTGGTGATGGACGGGCGTTAATCGCTGAACACCCAACTGACCCTCATTCATACATCACTTTTGCTGAATATCTGCAAAAAGAAGGCAAATGGGGCCAAGCCGAACAAGTGCTTGAACTGGGACGCAACAAGGCCGACTCGTCAGCCGAATTGTTGGTTGCCTTGGGCACCGTTCATGAGCACCAAAATCAATTGGAAAAAGCGGAAGCCGTGACTCGAGCTGCTCTCGCTCTCGACCCAAAATCTGTCTTCGCGCACATACGAATGGGCGAAATTTACCTTCAGCTGGGATGGCCTAAATCGGGTTTGGAAAGTTTCGAAACCGCTCACGGACTGGCGCCTGAAATGGCCTTGCCGAAAGTGCGTATCGTTGGCGCCATGGTCGAACAAGACTTGCTCACCGAAGCTGAAGATGAATGCCTGAAGTTCATTTCTAGCGATGTTGAAAACGCCGACCTGTGGTTAGCTCTGGGGCAGGTTTTCGAAAGCCAAAACAAGTTGCAAGCAGCCTTCACAACTTATGGTCAGGTGCTGACTCTCGGCACACGCCAGGCCGAAGCCTACGCACGTCAAGGGCGTCTGTTCTGCCGTTTTGGCCAGTACGATGCCGGTAAAGCCGCGTGTGCTCAATCGCTTGCCATTGACGACCAGAATATCTTGGCTCACGCCTATATGGGCATTGCTTGTAGCAACCTCGGCGAAGGTGATTCGGCGCGTGAACACGCCAAAATTGCAGAAGCTGGCGGTATGAATATGAATGCGGTTTGGGATAAACTGATGCAGTAGAGCTTGAAAATATTAAAGATTAAAATGCTCCCGAACTAGTAAGCTGGTTGGGGAGTATTTTTTTGCAAGCCGGCCAGGGCACTTTCATTCTTTGGGTCACGCCGCAACGCTTCTGCGTATTGTTTCGCAGCGGCGTTCAGTTGGCCGGCTGATTCCCACATCGCGGCCAAATTGAGGCACGGTTCGGCGAGGTTGGGCAACAGTTGACTAGCGCGGGTGAGCGCCACCAAAGCGGGTTCACCACGGCCTAAAATGAGGTTAAGACTGCCGAGAGTGTTATGGAAGTGCCCATTGTCTGGCAGCAAACGCAGCGCGCTTGTCAACAGGGGCAAAGCGGCAAGGGGACGGTCGCACTTGATAGCGATTTGGGCTCGCAAGTGGGAGGCCTCGGCCCGCACGTGCAAAGCGACTTCTGGCATGCCAGCCACCGCCACAAGTTGTTCGTCGGCGAGGGAAAACTTGCCCACTTCTTGCAAAATCCATCCGGCCGTCAAACGGATTTCCGGATCACTAGGTTCGAGTAACAACGACCGTTCAATCGCTACCAAAGCTTGAGCGTGGTTGTTCATGCCAATGGCACAGTCAGCCAACTCGGCCCAGGCTTGTCCACAATGCGGCTGGTCAGTTGTCTTAAGGTGGGCTAAATGCAGATAGCGCCGCTTTTTATCGGGGTTTTGTTGCAAGTATCCGAAATGGTGGATGGGCCATGGGAGAGGGACGACCCTGATATGGGCTTCGCGCAAACTGGCTTCGACCGTTTCATGGATCCGACCTTGAAACCGGACCGAGGGTCGATTGGGGAAAAGGCGCACTTTGTTGGTGGCTGAGTAGCCGCTGGAAGGCGCGCCGTTGGGTAATTCAAAGGGGTCAGGATGTGGCACGGGCTGCCAGCCGCGTCTCCCGTAGCGCTCGATCAGATAATTGCGGGTGATAAAACTGCCCGCGACAACCGATTCGCCTCGTGTTTGTTCATTTACCCAATTTCGAATGTGTTGCCAGTCCTGAGGGCTGAGCTGTTCATCGGCGTCCAAAACGACAATCCAATTGCTCGTACAGGCTTCTAGTACGCGATTGCGAGCAGCGGCGAAGTCATCTTGCCACGGAAATTCTAGAAGAAGGGCATCGTGTTTTTTGGCTACTGTGACGCTATCGTCATTGCTGCCAGTATCTCCGACAACGATTTCGTCGACCCAATTTTGGGCCTCGGCAAGCAAGCAGGCAAAATTTTTGCCACCGTCGCGGACAATCATCGCCAATGAAAGCGAAGTTGGATTCAGACTGGGATCAGTAAGATTAGCGGAAAGGGGCACGAAAACGCCTATTCGGTTTGATCTGGACCATGTATCTGATGGCGCGCCATACAAGGCTGCGGCATCCGTTTGATTCTGACGAATAGATTTGCAGGATGTGTGCCGAGAGCGGCTGAGGGAACTTCTGGCAAAACTCAGTTTTATTTACAGTGCGCTTTTGCTTGTCCGAAATGAAAGGTGGCAGTAGGCTACGTGTCGTGTCGACGCCATCTCACTTTTAATCAGGAGTTACCATCATGGCTAAGTTTATGGGAATCATCAGGCCGAGCGCAGCCAGCGGCATGGTCACTGTTGTTTTGATTTTGTCAATATTGGCGGTTACACCGCAAAATGTGTATTCGATCATCGAGCCGGGATCGGAGCAAGAGTACCCCGATGAGGTGATGCTCAATGACGGTGACGTGGACCATGAGTTGGTTGTGACGGGCGCTGGGTTGCGTGAAAAATCATTTATGAAGTTTAACGTGTATGCGATCGCATCCTATATTGCTAAAGGTACTGACCTTGGCGAAAACATGGGCGCTACGATGATCAAAGCCGATGTTGCCAAAGAATTGCGCATGAATTTATTGCGTAGCTTTAGTGCCGAAAAATTGACCAATAGTTTTAGCGACGTTATCAACGATAATTACGATGACACGAGTGCCTTTGCCCAAGACATGAAAGTATTCCTGGCCTATTTTGTTGCCGACGCTCAAGAAGGCGACGTGTTGAAATTTTCTTACCTGCCAGGCAAAGGTTTAACCACAAAATTGAATGGTGAAGAGCTGGGTGTGATCACTAACGTTTCCTTTGTCGAGGCGTTATGGACAGTCTGGTTTGGCCAGGAGCCGGCCGACAAAGGTTTGCGTGACGACATGCTTTCTAAAATGTAGCCGTATCAGTATGTAAAAAGCCCCCGAGCATAGCTCAGGGGCTTTTTTTTGAATCAAAATGAGCTGTCTTAGCTTCTGATCTTGCTCACTTCTTCGGTCAAGGCCGGCACCACATCAAACAAATCGGCGACGATTCCGTAGTCGGCCACTTTGAAAATGGGGGCTGCTGCATCTTTGTTGATCGCCACAATGACCTTGCTGCTGCTCATGCCCGCTAAATGCTGAATCGCACCGCTGATGCCACAGGCAACATACAAATTTGGTCCAACCGTTTTGCCCGTTTGGCCAACTTGGTGGGAATAATCCACCCAGCCGGCATCCACGATGGCGCGGCTCGCGCCGGCAGCGGCGCCAAAGGCGGCGGCCAGTTTTTCGATCAGCGGATAATGTTCAGCACCTTTGATGCCGCGTCCACCACTGACGACGATTTCCGCTTCGGTCAAAACAACGGTGCCACCTGTGCTGGCTACCACACTTTTGACCACAGCTTTTGGCGAAAGGCCAGATGTGCCGGCATCAAAATTTGTTACCGGCGCGCTGCCGCCTTTTTCGGTCAAGACAAACGCATTTGGCCGAATTCCGATCACGGCCATGCTGGTGCTGGGTGTGACATCGGCGAAACACTTGCCTGCGAAAATGGGGCGGCGTACTTCCCAGCCACCGTCATATTTCAAGCCCACGGCGTCGCTGATGCAAGCGCACGAAAGTTTGGCGGCGACCTTGGGGGCCAGATCTTTGCCCATGGCAGTCGCGCCGACCAACAACGCATCTGGGTTGTTGGCCTGGCAAAACGAAGCCAAGGCGGTGCCGTAGACTTCGCTATTGTACTGGGCAAATTCGTCACCGTTGGCGGCGAAAACTTTGTCGGCCCCGTACTTGCCTGCTTCTGTGGCAGCGGCGGCAGAATCGCCACCGACAAAAACGCCCCAAACTTCTCCGCCACTAGCATCTGCTAGGCGGCGGGCTTCACTGATCATTTGCCAGGCAACCTTCTTGAGGGCACCGTCGCGTTGTTCGATAAATACGGCAATATTAGGCATGACTTTCCTCCCTTTCAGGTTAAATGACTTTGGCTTCTTCGTGGAGCAGACGCGCCAATTCCCGGGCCGCAGCCGCAGGATCATCAGCGTCGATCATCTTGCACTCGCTACGCGGGGGTGGCACAGAATACAATTTCACTGTCGACAACCCTGTTGGTACTTCCATTCCTAAATCAGCACAGCTGACCGATTCCATCGGTTTCATGCCAGCCTTCATGATGTTGGGCAAACTTGGCAGCCGCGGTTCGTTCAATCCCTTTTGACAGGTCAAAACGGCTGGCAAGGTGGCCTCTACAATTTCAAAGCCGCCTTCAATTTCACGTTCGGCGGTGAGGTTGCCTTCACCCATGGTCAACTTCGTGACCGTCGCAACATGCGCGATGTCGAGCATGGTGGCCAAGAGGACACCCAGCTGACCGCTATCGTCATCGATGGCTTTGATGCCGGTTAATACCAGGTCGAAACCATCGCGCTTGATCACTGCTGCCATAGCCGTTGCCGTGGCCATTTCGTCGGCTCCGATCAATTCCGGGTCGCTAATGATGATGGCTTTATCACAACCGACAGCCAGACAATCTTTTTTTAACATCTCTTTGATGGCATCAGGCCCGATGGTGATCGCGACGACTTCGACTTCGCCACCGGCTTCTTTGATTTTCACAGCTTCTTCGACCGCATAAGCGTCGTAGGGATTCAAAATCCGAGTGAATCCAGATTGATCCAACACAGCGGCGGGCGCGTCCAGTTTGATCCGAGTTTCCGAATCTGGGACTTGCTTCACACACACGGCAATCTTCATGGGCTCCTCCAATAGCAGCGCGTATCAGGTTGACAGGGTTATCTATAGCGCACCCATAATAGGTCGTGTCGATCGGCTCGTCAATGTGGTGGCCAAGGCAGGCTTAAAGAGCCATCTTAAGGCAACACAATCTCATCGGAGGAGCCGAGCTTGACATCCTATGACGTGTTGGTGATCGGGAATGATCCTGGAGGCGTAGTCGCTGCCCAGATGGCGGCGGCTGGCGGCCTCAGCGTGGCCATTGTGGCCCAAAATTTTGAGCATCCGGATCGGGTTCTCGCCACAGTTTATGACGTGGCGATAGAGGTGGCGTCTGGCATTATTTCTCAACCACAGGCTTGGGCGCGATTCCTCAATCAAAGCCGTGAGCGATCGGAGCAAGCTCAGCGTGTGGCCATGGAGGCGCTTTCAGCCCTCGGAGTAACCTGTTATCCGGGCGATGGGCAAATTATAGCGCCGGGGCGGGTGCGGATTGAAGCCAATTCCCAGGCTTCGGAGGTGGCGGCGTCAAAAATAATATTGGCGTCTGGGTCGAGCCCGCGGGCTTTGGCTGGCGCACCGGAAGATAACCGGATTATTCCTGCCGAAAAAATCAACCAGATGACGGAGTGCCCTGTTTCCGCATTGGTTGTTGGTGATACGGTTGAGGCATTTGAGGCTGCTTGGGCCCTGCAGACTCTTGGGTGTCAGGTGAAATGGGTGTTTTTTGCCGAGTACCCTCTGTCAGGGTTTGAGGATGCGGACTTTGAGCAAGCGATCGCACATTTGCAAGGTCTTGGCGTCGTTCTTTATAGGCAATCTAAAGTGCGTTCGGTGGCGATTGACCCAGGTGAACTGAAGATTGATGTCGATGATCGCGCCCGTGGCGTACGCCAAGAAGTCCTCGCCAGCTGTTTGGTCACTGCAATCGGCCGCCGACCCCGTGGCGCTTCATTGGGTCTTGAACACCTCAATGTTGTTTTGGACAAGCGTGGGCATATCCAAGTGGATAATTCGATGCTAACCGGCGAGCCTAACGTGTACGCCGTGGGGGATCTGTTGCCAACCTTGCCTTGGCCGCACGTGGCCGCTGCAGAAGGCCGTGTGGCGGCCCAGCACCTCTTGGGCAAGCCCGTTAGCGCTATTCGTTATCAGCATATCCCTTTGAGTGCGCGGGGCTGGCCGTTCCTTTGTGCCATCGGCTTAACTTCGCGCGAAGCGGAACGCGAAGGTTTTCTGGTGCAACTCTTTGAGGTGCCAGTCGCTGAATTTGTGCAGCATGGGAGCCATGTAGAGGCCTCAGGGCGGGTGACAATAGTGTTTGATCAAGAAGCCCAGCATGTCTTGGGTGCGCACATCTGTGGCGACCATGCGCCCTCTTTGATCATGGCCGTGCTGGATGTGCTCCAACTGCCGGAGCCGTTGTTTGCCGAAGAAACATGGGAGCGCGAGGCGGTGGAGTTTGCTGCGAACGTCTTTCGCGAGGCTATAAAAAGAGCCGCTGGTGATTAATCAGCGGCTCTTTTGTCGACCTCAGAGGCCGAGTTGATCATTTTGTTGCTTAGCTAGAATCCCGATCTAGAACCCAGATCTAGAAGCCAGATCTAGAAGCCAGATCTAGAACCCATAAGTGACGCCTGCCGACAGTCCCCACACATGCGTATTGCTCCACAATGTTTCCGTATCGGACCATCGCTTTTCGTCTTCGGTTAGGAAATAACGCCACAACCATTCGAATTCGAGGGCAAAGCTTGAGCTTAACTCGTATTCGGTTCCGATTCCAACGGCGACGGAGATGTCATCACCTTTGAACTGTTCCAAGTCATTTTCAAGCACTGTCGTGCCTCGGCCACCTTCAGTGAGTTCCCAACTGGTCTGTCCAATGGCAGTTGTGATATAGGGATTAAATTTGCTCTCGGGCATCATGATGTTGCCCAAATACCCCATTATACCAAATTCAAAGCCATCCAGTTTCAGGTAGGAATCGGCATTGAGGTTGATGTCCGCGAATGCGGCTAACTTGTCAGGATTGTCGGTTATGCCCTGGCCGCCACGATAATAACGGGCAAAGATGTTGAATCCGTCGAGCAGAAACCATTTGACCGCGCCGTCAATAGCCAGATCGCCGGAGGTCACATCGTTAATTGTGGGGATTTCATCTTGAATCACGCGCAACGCTGCCCAATAGCCAATGCGACCGGTGACTGCAAATTTATAGTCATGGCGAATGCGAACAGGCTCGGCGGGTTCTTTGGCCGCACCCTGGTTGTCAACATCGGTGCCCGGAACGCGCTCGAATTTCACAAAGCGACTGTTACCGTGCAGTGAGAAAGTTCCCGTCACGCGGTCATCCGCTGCAATGTAGGAACCAAAGAAGTTGAGAGGGAATGGGGCCGCAGCAGGCTTAAAGGTGAAGCTGATTCTTGTGTCAGAGACCTTTAAGTTGGAAACGACCGTTTCGCCTAGGGTGGGATCGTTGAGAGTCCCCGACCAGATGCCGCCAGTTATGTTCAATGCCAAGCTTATTTCGACATTATCGCCCTCCGGAGTCTTGATCTCGCCGACCCATTGGCCGGCAGGAGTGGTCCCCGCCCCAGCCAATACGGGGCATAGCAAGACACCACCGAGTATTATTGTCAAAACTGCCGACCGAATCCGAGGGTGGATTCCCTGAGACATTTGCATTCTCCTCACGCGTAGACGCTATTTTTGCCAATTCAGTATAGTGTGGAAGAATATACAGTTTAGCCTGCAACTTGTCCAATCGCTTGTGAGCCAAGGACTGTCCAGTTTTTGGCCAGCAGCCATCCTCACCCCAAAAATCATCCCCTAGTTGTGAAATTGTTAGATATGGTTCTTGCTTTTAGGCTATTTGTTTAGGTATACTAAGGGGCGAGATGAAATTTGCTCAGACCGCCTCAGCCTAGCTGAGAAGGTGTTTTGCTATTTTGTCTGCACTTTTCGATGCGGGTTTTTGCAGAATCTTGGCTGGATTCTCGTGAAGAATTCGAAGTTGTTTGAAATGCCTCGGGGGTTTGAGTCGCCTTCCGAACGCTGGACATTCACTCTTCGCCCGCATCGATAATTTTTTGCCTACCGGTTTCCTGTGAAATTCTAACGGGGAGTCCTCCAACGGGGAGTCAATGATGAGCACAGCTGCTGCTGCCAAAAACAAGCGCCCTTCCCTCGATTTTCTCCATGCTTTGCCCAAAACTGATCTGCATGTCCACCTCGATGGGTCGCTGCGGGTGAACACGGTGCGCGAACTTTCGAAACGCCACAAGTTGCCTTTCGATTTTACAACGGATGACGACGTGCGCGCGGTTTGTCAGGTGTCAGAAGATTGCGAAAGCCTCGAAGAGTATCTGAAGGTTTTTGACATCACGCTGCAACTCATGCAAGAGAAGGATGAGTTGACCCGCATTGCTTTCGAATTGGCCGAAGATGCCCACCGCGAAAACGTTCGGTATATGGAAGTGCGTTATTCGCCTTTGCTGCACCAAAAGAACGGCTTGCAATACGATGAAATTGTTGCCGCAGTACAAGAGGGATTGGATCTGGCGCGGCGCCAGTACGGCATCATTTGTTGCCAGATCATTTGTGGTATCCGTCACATTTCGGCGGCGTCCAGTTTAGAGTTGGCGAACCTCGCCGTGCGTTGGAAGGGTCGCGGTGTGGTGGGTTTCGATTTAGCCGGAGCAGAAAAAGATTTCCCGGCCAAAGATCATATCGAAGCCTTTTACAAAGTGCTCAATAATAATATCAATATCACGATCCACGCGGGCGAAGCTTTTGGCGCGCCATCGATTCATCAGGCTTTGCACTACTGTCGAGCCCACCGCATTGGCCATGGCACCCATTTGAATGAGGATCCAGAATTAATGGCGTGGGTTAACGACCACCGAATTCCCGTGGAAATGTGCTTAGCAAGTAACTTGCAGACAAAAGCCATTTCGGATTATCAAAGCCACCCTATCCGCCAATTTATGGCCGACGGGTTAAGGGTCACGCTCAATACAGACAACCGCTTAGTGACGGGCACAACGGTCACCAATGAGTACCGGTTAGCTGTAGAAAATTATGATTTGGACGAAGACGAAGTGTTGTCATTGGTGATGAATGGATTCAAATCTGCCTTTCTGCCCCTTGCCGAAAAAGCCGATTTGGTTAATCAAGTTTTGGCGGAGTTTGCCAGTTTGGGCGCGCAGTTCAGCGGTGAAATTTCCCGCCGCCGCCGGGTGATGATCTAGGTCTATCCCAGTAGCCAAACAGCGATCAATGACACGTCGATAAACGCCCAAATTCCGAGCGCGTGGTACATGTATTTTTCGTGTTGTTGGCTGGTCATTGTTTTGGCTTTGTGCCACCACCAAGCCAAGTGCAGACACCATACGCTAAAACTTGTCAGCAACAGCCAGGGCCACGAAGTCGCGCCGATCTTGCCACCAAGAACACACCCTTGCCAGATCGCAGCGCTTCCGAGTGCTCCCAAAATTATGGCGAAAACCAAAGAGCGTCGAATACCAAGAACAGTGCACAAAGTCGCATCGCCGCGGGCGAGATCCGCTTCCGTTTGGTAGATCTGGGTGAGGGGATAGAACGATCCAAAGAGCAGACCAAAACCGCCGACAAACCACCATCCGACGTGATCCGGAGCCTGCCCTGAAAGGGCGCTGATGCCCGCGACAGTCGTGCCCGCACCATATCCTACGATGTTGGCGGCAAGATCCCACCCCGGCTTTGATTTCAAACGCACAGAGGGGTGGGAATACAATACCGAGAGCACGACACAAGCGCTGGTGATTAGGCCGAAAGAATCGGCGACGAGAAGATACCCGAGCAGCGCGCCAGAATTCATGAGCAACAACGCCGCTACCGCGAGCCAGGATGGTGGCACTGGTGGCGCGGCCAAATAAGCGACCGGACCGGTGTCCTTGTCATAAGCACTGTTGAACGCGAGGGTGCCGCCGTTGAGCATGACTACCCAGGCCAACCAGGCGAATCCAACGGCAGACCAATTAATGATGCCGACGGGCCAAGCGAGAACCATTCCTACAGCCAATTGGGCAGTCAGAATAGGCCATTGAGCCGGGCGGGTTAGGACTGCGGCAGCGCGCAGTTGGGAATTCATGAGGATATTGCTGCGAGTTGTTCGTCCAACCAGGCCACGTCAACCGTGGCGTTAATGCACATACGGTCCATGCCCGCTAATGGTGCCAATAGAGAAGGAACTTCGGGCACGTTGCGCAGGGCTTTGATCAATCGATCGTGGCAGGCAGTGGCGACGATCAGGCTGGGATCTTGAGTACGCGCGAGGTCAAATGCGATGTGGCTGCGAAAGGCGACCAGGGCCGGCAGCCCATGTTGATCGCAAACAGCGGCGACATCGCCTAAAGGGCACCGCCCACAAACCAGACACTCGTCTAACGATTCCTGAACCTGTGACCGGCAGCCCACTTTTTGTACGCAACGCGGCATGATCAACAATACTTTTTCCGGCCGGTTGCCATTCAGAAACTTGCGCACGCGGCCGTTGTGGCATTCGACGACATATTCGATAAATCGATTTTCTGAATTCCCGAATGGCCGCACTAACCAACGCAGAACTTGAACGAAATTCCCCACCGTTTTGTGTTGCCATAGCGACTTGTAGGTTGATTCGCTCACGAATGCTGATCCTTTTGTAATTGGGCCAACCATTGGCTGCGAACCGCAAATGCCATCACGCCAAAGCTGACCGCGACATTGAGGGAGTCTTTGATCCCGGCCATCGGGATTTCGACGGTTTGATCGGCTAAGGCGAGAATCTCAGGTTGTACGCCCTTGACTTCGTGGCCAACGACAAAAACGTGTGGGAAGGGGCAAACAAAGTCTCCCCAGGCTACCGCGCGAGGCGATTGCTCAAGGGCAATGATCTTGAGGCCACGCGATTTCAGCTCTCGCAAAGCAGTGACCGAATCGGGCTGATAATTCCAGGGCACGCTGAGGGTGGCGCCAAGGGCGGTTTTCTCCATGTCAGCTCGCGGTGGGGTGGCGGTCATGCCACAAAGTATCAGCCCACCCAGGGCTACGGCGTCTGCCGTGCGGAACATGGACCCCACATTCCAAACACTGCGGATGTTATCCAGCAACGCGTATGCGGGCATGCGGCCAGGCAGCGCATCACTGGGGGCCAGGTTCGGTGCGGGTATCTGTTGCGGTGGATTTTCGGTCATAACGTAGTTAACTGGCTCCCAAACAATGATTTGATCTAAAAACAGGTCGTTTCGTGCCTGGTTGGATTATTTCCCGAAAATATGATGATCGGGGTAAACCGTTTGCCCTACCGGACGATAAGACATTCAACAACAATATTGCACTATTTTCGTCGAGGACAATGATCACTTCATGAAACGCAAAACCGTCAGTCTGTGCGTAATCGCCAAAGACGAAGAAGCCACCATTGGGATGGCGATCAAGTCTGTGTTGGCCCTGGTGGACGAAGTGATCGTCATCGACACGGGCTCCCAAGACAATACCCGGATTATCGCCGAAGGTTATGGCGCTCGAGTTGTCGATGTCCCGTGGGAAGACGACTTTTCCGCCGCTCGCAATGCTGCCTTGGACGAAGCGCACTGCGATTGGGTTCTGATGTTGGACGCCGACGAATACTTACAACCTGTCCGGCCTATTGAATTCCAAACTCTCCTGCACGAAGATTCCACCGCTGGCTATCGCCTGCGGTTGATATCGGCGGCGTCCGCTGACCATGTTGCCGACGACAATCGCGTGCGATTGTTTCGCAACATTCCATCAGTGCGATACCAATATCCCATCAATGAACGCATTATGCCAGCCTTAGGCGAGTGGGCTGAAGATAATGGCATGCTGATTCAATACACTGATTTGGCGATAATGCATGAACCACGGGGACAGGACCGCACCGTGCGCCGTCGCGAACGAAACCTGCGAATCTTACAAAAAGCTGTCGTGGCGTATCCGGACGAGCCCTACTTTCCTTACCAACTCGCTTGCGCAGCCCTTGAGTTTAACGACTGTGAAATACTGCCTGTTTCGGGCATTAACCGTGCTTTAGCGCACATGAAAAGGGCCTGGGAAAAAGCGGAAAAATTGCCGATGGATGCTCGCAAAAACTTATCCTGGTTGGCCGATCTTGGCTCACGCATGATGTCGACCCATCTGGCGTTGGCTGAAATCGACGAAGCTAAGAAATTCTCTCGCGAAGTGCTGAAGGTTTTCCCTGACCATCCCCAAGTGCTTTTGCAGGCTGTAGCGGTCACTTGCCGCGAACTTGAAGGCCACGGTGCAGCGAAATCATTGCCGTCGGCAGCGAACATGCTCCAACAGGCCCATAAAAACCTCGAAATGATCTTGAGCGGTCGCACTCGCTCCTATGGCAGTGCGGTCGATGCCCGAGTGAGGGATTTGCACCCCCTGCGTTTTCAGGGTGAATTGGCGTTGCGCGAAGGCAAGGTATCGGCCGCTGTCGCAGCGTTTGAAAAAGCCTTGAGTCTAGACCCCAATTACAGCTACGGATGGCTAGGCATGGCCGAATGTTCACGATTTGCGGGGGACCGCAAACGGGCTTTAAAACTGTATCTGCGTACGGTGACCGAAGACGATACGAACCACCGCGCCTGGATCCGGGGCTGTGACCTGATGGACGAGATGGGCTTTAAGGACAACGCTAAAAGTTGGTGGCTGAAAGTGGCGGAAAAATTCCCGGAACATCCTCTGGTTGCGGCATCGCACAATATGGCCGACAATGAGCGGACTCGTCCTGCCATGCCGGTTTAAGCAAACGGCAGGTCTATCGAACTAGGTCTACCCCATTGAATCCAGACGATGGATATTCGCCAGAGGAAAGCATGACGCCTAACGACTTGAAATCAAACGCCTCCCAGCCCGACCTGCTGCATCGCCGTCGTATCTTCACCAATCGGAATTTGCGCATGGAGGCCATCGAAGCGATTGGCTTTGATATGGACCACACCCTGGCTATTTACAATACCGAAAGCTTCAATCGGTTGACCTTCGATATGGCCATCGTTTCGCTCATTGAAAATAAAAACTACGACCCTCGTATTGCAGAAGTGGTGTGGGAGCCAGCGGGTGCAATCCGTGGACTTTGTGTGGATAAAAAGCTGGGCAACCTCTTGAAGATTGACGGCTACGCCCATATATCACGGGCACGCCACGGGCTCAACTTTTTGAGCAAGGCGGAAAAAAAGAAGCAATATCCTCGCGGACGGATCCGCATTGGCAAAGACCGTTACCGGATTTTCGACACCCTTTTTGATATGCCCGAAGGCATTTTATACGCGGGGTTAGTTGACCTGAAGGACCGCGAGCCCGAGGTGGTGCCGGTTGGCTACCGCACTTTGTACGACGACATCCGTGACGCCGTTGATACGATGCATGCCGATGGCAGCTTGAAGGTGCGCATCACCGCGGATTTGGCAGCTTACTTTGAAAAAGATGACGACCTGGTGCCAACCCTGGAAAACTTCAGGCGGGCCGGAAAAAAACTATTTCTACTGACCAATAGCGAAGCTGAATACACAGCCAAAGTGATGGACTTCTTGGTCGGTGGGAAAACGGGCAGCTGGGAAGAACTCTTTGATTTGGTGATCTGCTTTGCGTGCAAACCAGGGTATTTTGTGGCCACTGGTGATGGCACGCTGGTGCCCAAAGGAAAGCTGGCGGATATGCCCAACCGCAACGGCCACTGTTATGTGGGCGGAGATTCGTTCTTTCTCGAGCGAAAGATCGGCGCCGCCGCGGACGACATTCTCTACTTCGGGGATCACACCTACGGCGATATCTTACGCAGCAAAAAGAGCGTGGGTTGGCGCACTGCGATGATTGTACCCGAAGTGGCTGAAGAAGTGACGGCCCTGAGACCGTTGTTGGGTGACTGGCACGAATTGGCTGAGCTGGAAAATGTTTTGGAGCATCTTGTTATGGAGAAAGACTTCATGCAAGCGGCTGGCTCTCCGGCCAAAGCCGACCCGGCGCGTCTGAAAGAGTTGAATAAGCTGATCGGTGACGTTTTGGGCCAAAGGGCCCGTTTACAGCGCAATCTGCGCGTCGTTTTGAATCCACATTGGGGTTCATTATTCCGCGAAGGGCGCGCGGCGAGTCGTTTAGGCCGCCAAATCATGGAATTTGCTTGTATCTATTCAGGCAGAGTATCAAATTTCCTTAACTATCCGGCGGACAAGTTTTTTGCCCGTCCAGTTGAGGTTCTACCCCACGAACGTTGGGCCCAACCAGAGGCTTGATGACTCGGGATAATAGCAGAGTTTGTTATCGCTCTGTAGAGGAGAAAGCATGTTGGGATCCAAGACTGTTCTCGTGGTCGGCACCGGTACGATCGGTGAGCCTTTGATTGGTTTGTTGTGCAACTTCAAAGCCCAGTTGGGTATTGATGAAGTTCTTTTTCACAAACGCACACCACTGATGACAGACCGTTCCAAAGTGCAGAACCTTATCCGCCGCGGAGCAAGCCTGGTGACCGATAGCGATCGCATTGACGGCTTTGAGAAAATGGGCTTGAAGGTGGAGCACACCACCGAAGAAGCATTGACTGCAGCGCGGGTTGTCATCGATTGCACGCCCAGCGGAAATATGATGAAAGAAAAATGGTACCAAGACTACGAAGATAGTACTGACCTCTTCATTGCCCAAGGTAGTGAATTTGGCTTTGGCAAGCAGTATGCTCGTGGCATAAATGACGAAGTGTTGGAAATAGGCAAAGATAAATATCTCCAAGTCGTCAGTTGCAATACGCACAACCTGTCAGCCTTGATCAATACTTTTGGCCTCGGAGACGAAGGGCCTGATAATTTAGTGGAGGGGCGCTTTGTTTGCATGCGCCGCGCTAATGATATCAGTCAAGACGACAAGTTTGTGCCTAGTCCACAAGTGGGTAGTCACAGTGACGACCGGTTTGGTACGCACCATGCTCGCGATGCCTGGCACTTGTACAATACTAAGGGCGACAACTATGATTTGAATCTGTTCAGCAGCGCGATGAAAATGAATTCGCAGCTGATGCACATCATTCAATACAGCCTCAAAGTCGCTAAACCAACCAGCCGTGAAGAACTCATTGCGCGCGTGAACGCGGATGACCGTTTGGCAACGACGTACAAGACAACCGCCAATAGTATTTTCAGCTTTGGTCGCGATCACGGGTTCTGTGGTCGGATTTTGAATCAGTCGGTGATTCCCACCGAAACGCTTCACGTTAGCGCCGATGGTTGCAGCATCACTGGCTATTGCTTTACGCCACAAGACGGCAATAGCTTGTTGAGTTCGGTGGCAGCGACGGTTTGGGGATTGTATCCTGAAACGTACGATAAAATCGTTCAGTGCTTGAAGCCATATTTCTTCGACGAAGTCTAAACGCGATACGGTCTCGATTAAGTGTCAGCCAGATGCCGGTTCAACTAGTTGTTGATCGCAATGGCTGACACTTTTGTTTCCAAATCGATAGCCATTTTTCGAGCTGGAAAATCCACATCAGCGTTCGTTAAGCTCCACTGCAGTTGATCAAGAGCGGCCCGTGCATCCAAACCATCATTCATGGCCAAATGGCATTTCACTTTGAGCGACAAAACATTGATCATGCGGGGATTAACGGCCAGCATTTCGTCGAGCCAGACGAGCGCTTCTTTTGGCTGCCCGGTTTTGTAGAGCGCTTGGGCTAACTGCAACAGAAGGTACCCATTATGATGCTTGGGGCGTTCTTTGTTGACTTCAATGGTTTCGCGCCAGGCTGAGACACTGGTGGAGTAGTCGCCGACAGCGTCGGCGGCTAAGCCTTTGAATTGAAACGTGGCGCTGTCAATGCCCCTGCGGTGGTCGTCGTCAATTTCGCCGTCATAATCGTTCATTGCCAACACGGTTGAGTCCATTACCGCCAACGCAGATTCGATTTCATTCTTCTTCAGCAACGAGACGCTGCGCAAAGTGCAAGAAAAGCCGTCGTCGGGAAATGACGAAACGAACTTCTCGGACACGTTCAAAAATTCGGCATCGAGCCCGCCAATCAAATACGTAAGTGCCACCGAGCTGTCGACTTGTCTTTCAAAGCTGGAGCCTGCGAATTGTTCGCGCACTTTTTCTAGAACTCGGACGCCGCGATCAACTTCGCCGCGTGCGATGTAGATCTTGCCCAGGTTAATAAGAGAGGCGAAAAAATCAGGCTGCATTTTTACCGCGAGATGAAATTCCAGTTCAGCTTCTTCATAACGCCCGATCACCATGAGAACTTCGCCCAAGGAATCGTGGGGATTGGCTAAGTCGGGAGCGAGGAAGGAGTATTTTTGCATGTGTTCAATGGCTTTTTTGTAATTGCCGCGATTGAGCTCGAAGTAGCCCAGTTGGTTGTAACTGCTCGCGTAACTTGGATCATTGGCCACAATGTCCAGCCATGCCTTTTCAAAAGCTTCGTCATCATCATTGCCTTGGGCTTCGCTCGCGACAGCAACCAGAACATGGAAGTTATCTGGATTTGAGCGCTGTAGGAGGGTCAAAAGAGAATCGCGCATACTATGAAATTGGCTTTTTGAGTAAGGACTCAGCCGTAATTGGGCAATCTGGCGGCGCTGGCTGTCATCAATATCGACCACTAGGCTGTCTGCCCTTGCTAAAGTGATCTTCCCTTGGTCAGAGTTACCGGTTCGCATTTGAGCTTGGGTCAATGCAATTGCTGCTTCAGCGAATGTCGGATCGAGATCCAGGCTTTGTTCAAGCTTGACCAAGGCCAGCGCGAAACGAAAAGCATTCAAATCGCGGGTGCCCTCTTCGTAAAGGCGCAGCGCCTCATCACTGGTCGAAATCGAACCAGATTCATCGTTCTTAGTCAGCATAACTCCAAGGCCGACAAGTAATAACGCGGCTAGAACAAGTGTCATTAACGATTTCAACAGTTGCCTCCTAGGCAAATTATAGTAGGGCGGACTTAGTTGCTACGGTCTTGTACGGCTTCTTGTTGCATATGAATGGTGTTTTGGGCCAAGCTTTCGATTTTTAAGGCGATCATCGTGATGTCGTCGTCAGCTGATTGATCTTCCGCCAGGCCGCTAAATGATTGCAGGGCAGTATTTACGGTGGCAAAAAGGTCAGGCAATGCCACTTCGCGATTGTCGCGTAAGAGGTCATTGAGTCGATCTTCTCCAAAATCCAGGTCATCATCGCGGTCTTTGGTCTCGGTCAGCCCATCGGTGTAGAGGAACAGCAAGTCGCCTGGGTTGAGGCATACATTGCCTTCGTCGTATGAGCCAAAATCAAAGGCGCCCAGGGGTAAGCCACCTTTTTCGAGCAATTCGAGGGACCCGTCGTTTCGCATCAAGATCGGCGGGTTATGACCACCGCTGCTGTACTGAAGGCTTCGTGTGTCGGGATCGAAGATGGCCAGGAACAAGGTTGCAAAATGTTCGGGCTCGGTGCTGGCATGGATTTGTTGGTTTATGCGCTCGAGAACCAGCCCTGGCGCATCATTGGTGTGGCACTGTCCGCGTAACGCTGCCTGAATATTGGAAGCTAGCAAAGAGGCTGGTACACCTTTTCCACTCACGTCGGCGATCACCAGGGCCATTTTTCCGTCGGTGCGTTCGAAGATGTCGTAGTAGTCGCCGGAAACCTGCTTGCTCGAAACGTTCACGGCTTCCAGGCTGACCCCGTCGTAAGATGGCAAGGTGCTCGGCAGCAAACGTGACTGGATCCGCCGCGCCATCGTCATTTCTTCTTCGAGTTTTTGTTTGGCCACTTCTTCTTCATAAAGGCGTGAGTTTTCAATCTGCATAGCCACTTGCCCGGCAACAATGGACAGCAATTGCAACTCGTAAACTTGGTACTCGCCATCACCGGGTCGATTGGGCAAGGCAACGATGCCCATCAGCCGCTCTTGGGTGACCATGGGGATCAGCAACTGGATTCCGTTGGTGACTAAGAACTGTTGTTCAGCACCACGGGCGGAGAGCTCAGCCTGTTCTTGAGTGATGGCCAAACGTCCTCCCAAATGCCCCACATCTTTTGCGTCGGCCCACAGAGGTTCGCCGTAGGTTTTCATCGTATTGGCTAGATTTGGCAACACCAAGTCACTGGGATAGCGGAAGTGTTTGAGCCCCACCAAGCTTTCGGATTCGTTGTCAGTACCCATAGTCGGTCGGCTTTGCTCGCTTTTGACGAGACCTTCAAGTCGATAGCTTGTCGCATCGCTTTCACCGTCAGATAAATAGACGGCCATGCTCGGTAAACTCAGCACTGAAACCAAACGTTGGCCCACTGTTTTCAACAGGGCATCGCGCTGAATGAGACGAGGAATCTCTTTACTGAATTCCTCGATCAAGGAAGTCATATTGTCGCGGGAATGATAGAAGCGGCGGTCTAACCCGTTTTGCAACCACATCCTCAGAGGCCACAAGGCAGCGGCCACGCCGAGAGTTATGCCCGCTGAAATCAGCCCGCTAGCGGCGTTAAACAAAGTGAGGACTTCGGTTCCAAAGAACCAAGCGCCACTGAGGTAGGCGAGCCAAATGACGCCCGTCAAGAAACCGTAGATGAGGTTCCGTTTGAACAAAAGGTCGATCTGCAAGATTTGATAACGCGCGACACAATATCCAAACGAAATGGGGATCGCGGCCAGTGGGACTGCGCCAAGACGGGTCAAGCCACGCTGGAAATTGAGCTCTTCCATACCAATTTTGACGATCAAAAATGGGATCACAGCGCCGAGTGTGCCGAAGGTGAGAATGCGCACCCTTTGCCGCATCAATGGGTCACGGTAGCTGAAGTATCCATGTAACAGAGCGCTCAAGCCCAAAACATAGTAGATGCCAAGCACGATCCAGCTGGTGGCGTGTATCTTGGCTCCTTCAGCGCCGATAAACTGGTCTAGTGTAAAGCGCACATAAAACATCAGGGGCATGATGTATAGCAAGGGTGCTAAAAACGGATGTCGAGTGAGAGCGACTTTCTTGCGCGGAAATATCAGAAAGAAATGCAGGAACACCGCTGGCAACATGAAGCGGGCAAACGCGCCTATATTTTGGGTGATGATGGCCCCGAGGAAATAACTCGCTTGCTGCAGGTTGGTCATGAAGTAGAGCGAGAACATCATACAGAGCAGGAAAAACAATCCGGCGGCTCGTTCGTTGCCGCTGCGCCAGTAGACGGCAAACCCAATGACAAGATAAACCAAAGCCAACGCCACATTGACCGAGTAGTCGCGCAAGTTGGCACGGGTTGTTGTCAAAGGCACTGAAACGATGCTTTGTTCATCGCCGCGTTTGATCAAATAGGGGACATCGGTGCCGGGTTTGTGGCGACGCAATTCTGAGGCGGCATTTTGGGGCGAGCTGACAATCATTCCATCGATGCCAACGATGATGTCGCCGCGTTGTAGGGGAGTCGCGCGACCAGTGGCGCGGGTGGGAACATCCAGGACTTCAAGATCGGGGAGTCCTAGCAACCAAATCGTGCCGTCGCTTGGTCGCGTACGTGTCGCGTCATAACCACTGAACAGCACAGCTAGTACCGTCAGCACCCCAACAATGATGTGGGCACTGCGGGATACGAGCAGCCTATAGAGATCCCCCAGGGGATTGGTTGACGGCCGTTCCGGCGGCATGGTGCTCCGCGTTTTCTGATCGCTGGCCCCTCGTTGCCAAAACGATCCAATTATAGTCGTTGGATGGAAGGCGTACACAGCCTTCTAATAAATGAGTTCCCAATAATTTAGTTCGTACCTGATGATATGCGATTATGGCCACAATGCCATCAGTATATAAATGACGGACGTGCGCACCCAGAGGTTGCAGGGAAGTGTAATATTTCACATAAATTTACGTCTAGAGGTATGGCAAGGCGAGACTTCCGTATCCTTGCACACCATAGCTCAACCAAACGGGGTGTTCGTCGCCAAATTCACGACGGCATTTATTGCTGGCCTGCCACACCGCTGCGCCCACGCTCCAACCTTGGCCAAATGCCTTATAAAAGTGCGAGGCAAATATTCGTGCGGGGCGGCTGAAAAGAGGCACGACCGGCCCAACAAAGGCGGAAGCGCCGGCTTTGACAAAGTGTTGCCCAAGTTCTGGCAAAGCGCAAAAACTGTTGGAAAAGATCATCGGCGGCAAAAGCCCTGCACGGCTAAGGGAAGCCGGGTCGACCGGTCCATCATCCAATAACCATGATTTTTGTGGCTTGTTTACGGCAACCGGTGGCTGTGCTGGGCCATTTTGCGAGATGGAGTGCTGGATTGCGGGAACTTCGACCGGCGGCCCGTTCAGTTCATATTTTTCGGTGACATCGTCTAGCAAAGAAGTGATGGGATCAACGCCCAGGATTTCGCCCTCTAGGCCAAACTGTGATTCGACGTCCACCTTGGCCTCGGCCCGGCGTTCGTTGATCAGCTGATTCATCCAGTATTCGCCTTTGGCATCGTCAAGGGTAGCCGGAAGACTGGTCGGGCCAGCAAAGTGGAGCGCTTGGTACATAAAGCCGCGTTCGTACAGATCGTTGGGCGTTATGGGATCGGCTTGGATTTCCATGTCGGCCAACAGTTCGCCGTGACAGCCGCTCGACAAAGCGCCTTGGATGGCTTCGGCTTCGCGATAGATAAGGCGGCGTAATTTTCGATCGGTGTGCCCAGGCACGAAGAACATTTGGGGCCTAGCAGTGTTTTGGGGCCGCAATTGCGGCAATATCGCTTTGAGGTCGCTGGAGCCGTCGTCGCCAATGAGATACTCCGAACGCAAAAATCGTTGCATCCAAGGGCGCTGGGTTGATTTGCCGGGCATTTGTGAGATGCTCGTGCCCGTTGTGATGGGATGTTTCTCTAGTAAGAAGCCAACGCCGTTATGGAGCCAATTCCAAGGCAGGTCGACAACCTCGGGGTCGGTTACGATGTGGTACCCGCGCAATTTATCGTGCTCGGAATCACCGAGGTGCAAAGCTGGGCCATCCTCGCTGGACCGATCTGGGGAAAAGGCCTCGGGGTCGAAAGCGGTGACCGCGTGGAACAGGTCTTGGCCTACGGCGGAGAAAACAC
>JBLIOK010000004.1:0-24918 GCA_047639735.1 Candidatus Krumholzibacteriia bacterium
CTTGTGCCGCGAGTCAATCCGCAGCACAACAGTTGGCTCCTCAGCAAAAGATGCGTTAAGTTGGCGGCTGAACCAAAGCTTCCTCAACGAAACAGGCCCCATGCGCAAAGCCATCAAGATTCTTGCCGTCCTCGCGCTCACCTTCATCCTCGCAGGTTGCAGCATGCAAAACTCGAATGACGCTCCCGAAGAATCCTCCGCCGACGCTGGCCCGCGTACCGTCGAAGACATCAAGCGCGATGGCAACCGGCTCAAGGGCGAATCTTCGCTCTATTTGCAGCAACACGCCCACAACCCCATGGATTGGTATCCGTGGGGCGACGAGGCCCTAGAGCGAGCCAAAGCCGAGGACAAACCCATCTTTTTGAGCATCGGCTACTCGTCCTGCCATTGGTGCCATGTCATGGAACATGAAGTGTTTGAAGACGATACAGTCGCCAAATTCATGAACGAGACCTTCATTTGCATCAAAGTCGATCGCGAAGAGCGCCCCGATTTGGACAAAGTCTATATGGATGCGGTGCAAACGATTACCGGTCGTGGCGGCTGGCCCATGTCGGTCTTTTTGACTCCCGATCTGAAGCCGTTCCACGGCGGCACCTACTTCCCCCGCGACCACTTTCTCGACCTCGTCACCCAAATTTCGGAGTTCTACAACACCCGGCGCCCTGATTTGGAGCGCCAAGCGGACCAAATAACCAGCAAAGTCGCCGGACGTTTGCCGAACATCTTGCCAGGCGCCGGCACCCCCATGGACGATGACTTTCTGGTGCGAGCGGTCGAACGCGGCATGTCAACCTATGACGCGGTCAATGGTGGCTTCCAACAAACGCAAAAATTCCCGACGCCCGTAAAATGGCGCTTCTTGCTCCACGAATACCGCCGGCGCGGCGACACCGAACTGCGCGGCCAAATCGAACACACGTTGAATGCGATGCAAGGCGGCGGCATCCAGGATCACGTCGGCGGTGGCTTTCACCGTTACACAGTCGACGCCGACTGGACCGTTCCCCATTTTGAAAAAATGCTCTACGACAACGGGCAGCTTTCCGGCCTTTTCATCGAAGCGGGCGTCGCCCTCAACCGGCCAGACTTCACCGCCACCGGCCTCGATGTGCTCGATTTTCTACTGGAAGACATGACCGCCAAAGATGGTGGTTTTTATAGCAGTTACGACGCTGACAGCGGCGGCGTTGAAGGCAGTTACTACGTTTGGTCACCGGAAGACCTCAGCGAGGCTGTCGGTGAGAAGGACGGCAAAATTTTGGCCGCAATATTGGGTTCATCTGCAGAAGGCAATTTCGAACACACCGGCAAGAGCGTGCTCACCTATCGCGCTGATTTGCAGCAGATTGCCGAAGCGAACGAGCGCACATTGGACGAAGTGAGCGGCCTGCTCGCCAAGCACCGCAAGCAACTGAGCAAGGTGCGCAACAAGCGCACCCCACCCGGCCTTGACCGCAAAGTTGTCACGTCATGGAATGGCCTCACCATCGCCTCGATGGCGCAAGGCTATGCCGTGACCAACGACGATAAATATCTCAAGGGTGCTAAAAAAGCGGCTGATTATTTGCTCAGAAAACACCTTCGCGACGACGGTTCCTTGTGGCGCGCGAGCAACCTCGGCGAGTTGAGCGGCGACGGCGTGCTCGACGACTACGCCTTCTTTTGCGACGGCCTGCTCGAAATTTACCAGGTTTCGGGCGAAACCAAGTACCTGGTGGCCGCGCGCGAACTCATGGACCACGCACGCACCGACTTCCGGCGCGAAGGCTCAGGCTATTACCTCTCCAGTTCGCAGGCCGATTCCCCCTTGGGCCGCACGGTGGACTTCTACGACAGCGTGATCCCTTCCGGAAATGCGGTCATGTTTCGCGTGCTGCTCAAACTTGCCGCCATCACGGGCGAAACCGAGTACTTGAACGAAGCGCGTACCGGCCTAGAGGGATGGAGCGGCATGCTCGATCGCGGCGGCCTTGAATTGGCTGGCTGGCTAGACGCCGCCGCCTGCTTGGTTAGCCCGTATTATGACGTTGTGATCGCAGGTGATAAAAAAGAATCGGAAGAGATGCGGCGGGCCTTCTTATCACGCTTGCCAGCGAGCGCGGTATTAAGCCTAGTGCCAGCCAAAGGCGCGTCAAAAGACCTGTTAGCCGTGGCACCGGCCTTGGCCAACAAAGAAGCGATGGACGACAAGGCCACCGCTTATGTATGCGAATTCGGCATTTGCCGAACTCCCACCAATGACCCGGCGGTAATGATGACGCAGTTATTGAATGGCTGGAAGAAGTAGAACTAAACTTCGTCGACTTCGGTGACTTCAACGACGCAGCGCACATCTTCGGCGCCAGAAGTTTCCTTCAACAAGGCCGGCACTTTCACGTCCATGGCCTCGGAGAAGACGCGTTCAAGTTTGTCGTCGTCGAATACTTTCCACGCCAAGTCGCCGACACCCTTAGTGCCGCAAAACGCACGCAACGCGAGGTACAACGTTGATCCCATTTCTGGGTCGCTGAAGCTGTCGATAACAATTTCGATGGCGAAACAATCGTCGGGCACATTGTCACCGCCGCGTTTCCGCACTTCTGATTCCCAAAATTCGCTGACTGCCGTAGTGAGATAAAGGCGAAACTCGCCATCTTCGGTGGCGGGCCAAATTTTCTTCAACCGCTCGGCGTCATCGTGTTCGAAGTCGATGGCGATGGTGGCTTTTACTTCGGCAGGACAATTGTCGCGGAGGTCATCGAAATCTTCGTACAAGAGATTTTTCCTTAGTTAGCGCGCGGCGTGTTTGGTCGACAGATCACGGGTGCAAGATAGTTCAATTTTGGGCAAAAGCATATTTAGACCTGCCTCGGCTATATTCCCAACAACTCACACCTAACTCCAGCGTCACGATTTCATCGTGATTGCAGTTTGCCAGTCGCTTCAGTTAACGGTGATTGCCGCGCGGTGCCCGGCGACGCGGTCACATTCGGTCACGTGAAAAGTCTTTTCCGTTAACCCGATCAAAATTGCCGAAACACCCTTGACCTCCCCCACGTTCTCGGTTTCATTATCCTGAGACGTTATACACACCTTTGCCCCTACCGTTTCTGGAGCCGTCATGCCCCAAACAGTCATTGAAAAAATCGTCCAGTCCCACGCGGTGGGATTAAAGGCCGGCCAAAATGTGCACGCTGGCGATTATGTCACATTGATACCTGATCACGTGATGACCCACGACAACACCAGCGCCGTGATGGAAAAATTCCAGGGCCTGGGCGTCGAGCGCATCAAGAATCCGTGGCAACCGGTTTTCACTTTGGATCACAACATCCAAGACCTTGGCGATTCCAATCTCGCCAAATACGACAAAATCGCCGAGTTCGCCGCCAGCAACGGCGTCGATGCCTACCCCGCCGGTCGCGGCATTGGGCACCAGATCATGATCGAAGAAGCCTACGTGCAACCCGGCGGCTTCTGCGTGGCGAGCGACAGCCACAGCAACACCTACGGCGCCATCGGTGCCCTCGGAACTCCCGTTGTGCGCACCGACGCCGCAGCCTTGTGGGCGATTGGCACGGTGTGGTGGCAAATCCCGCGCACGATCAAAGTGAACTTGAACGGCAAAATGGGCGCCGGCGTGACGGGCAAAGACGTCATCATCACCTTGTGCGGCCTGTACAATCAGGGTGAAGTGCTGAACGCCGTGCTCGAGTTTGGCGGCGACGGCGTGATTGGCTTGAATATGGAAGAACGCCTGACCATCGCCAACATGACCACCGAGTGGGGCGCTTTGGCCGGATGGTTTCCCATCGACAGCGTTTGCGTCGACTTCATGCGCGGCCGCCAGCAGTGGTTGAAGGATCATGGCAATACGACGCGCATTACGGACGAAAAACTCAACGACTGGGCGAGCAACCCACTCACCTCTGACGACGGCTCAACCTACGCGTCGGAAATCAATCTTGATCTCAGCAAGGTGACACCGCACATCAGCGGCCCGCACAATCTGCAAGTGATGACGTCGCTGGCCGAAATGGACCAACGCAAAATGGCCATCAACAAAGCCTACCTCGTCAGCTGCACCAACAGTCGCCTCGGTGACATCGAGGCCGCCGCCGCTGTGATTGATGGCAAAAAAGTCGCCGACGGTGTCGAATTCTACATCGCTGCCGCCAGCCAACCGATCGAAGATCAAGCCACTGAAAGCGGCGCTTGGCAAAAGCTGATCAACGCTGGCGCCAAAGTTCTGCCGCCAGGCTGCGGCCCCTGCATTGGCTTGGGCGTAGGCCTTCTGGAAGACGGCGAAGTGGGCATTTCGGCCACCAATCGCAACTTCCGTGGTCGTATGGGCAGCCGCGAGGCCGAGGCCTACTTAGCCAGCCCCGCCGTGGTGGCCGCCAGCGCCGTGGCCGGATACATCACCGGTCCCGAAGGAATGGCCTATGCCAACTCCGCCCCCGCGCGAGACATCAAAGTGTTTGAGGCCAGCGCCAGCGGTGGAGCCGCTACCGACATCCTCGACGGATTCCCAACGGGGTTAACCGGTCGCGTGGTTTATTTACCCACCGACAATCTGAACACAGACGGCATCTATTCGAAGGACTACACCTACCGCGAAGACGTCAGCAAAGAAAAGATGGCCGAGGTCGTGATGGAAAATTACGATCCCGAATTTGCGCGCCAAATAGAGACCGGCGATGTGCTGGTCAGCGGATACAATTTTGGCACCGGCTCAAGTCGCGAACAAGCGGCGACAGCCTTGCAAGCAGCCGGCATCCAACTGGTGATTGCTGGCAGCTACTCGCAAACTTATTTGCGCAACGCGATCAACAATGGATTTATTTGCGTTGAATGTCCGGCCTTGGTAGATGCCATGAAAGCGCACTTCGCAGCCCAAGCCGACCAGCGCACAATCATAGGCGAATCCGACTTGAAAATGGACTTCGCAAATTCTGTGATCACCTGGAATAAGGGCGACTACCGCTTCACGCCACTGGGCACGCCGGTGCAAGAAGTTGTCATTGCCGGTGGGGTCGAGAATCAGGTTCGGGCGAGTTTATAAGAGGCACACAGTCTTTAAACGTTAGCGAGCCCGGCGCCATATCGCACCGGGCTCGCTTTCTTATATCACATCTTTCCTAGCTGCACCTTTAAGCCTGTATTGCCCGGATCCAAAAGCGACGCGTGCTTCAAAGCCGCCTTGCCTTCAGCCTGCAAGTTGCTGTCGAGACAGATGAATCCCACCATGGCCCAGACGCTTGTCCGGCGCCACGGATCAGTATCGTCAGCCTGCAAACTGGTGACCATGGCCACCGCCACTGCGGTAACGCCTTCGGCGCGATCGGCTTCCAGCATCAATTCAAGATCAGCCGGATCCATCTCGCCGATGGTTGCTGGCCAGTAGTCGACGGCCAGCAATTCTCGTCCACCGGCGAGGTCGCCTTGGCGAATCATGACCCGCGCCAGTTCGCGCCGGTTTTCATCGCTACCATCTGCTGCATAAGTGGCCTGCAAATTTTTCAGGGAGGCAGCCGGATCAACTTCGGCCCGCCAACGACCTTGGCTGCTGCCGCTTTGGCCGTAGAAATTGGCCACGTCTTGCGTCGAAAGTTCGGCGGCGGGTTTGGTCAAACTTCTGGCCAAGACGGTCAAGCCCGCCACGTCATTATTGGCCACCATCTGTTTCATCGCTTCGGCAACTTCTATCTGGGCCGAGGGCAGATCACCCATCAGGTAATAGACTTGGCCTTGTAAAACCGAAGCCTGCCCCGCGTAAATCCCAATGCGTTCGCAGATCTCGAGTTGCTCCAACGCGCGGCCAGCAAGCATTTGTTTTTCATCCTCTGACGTTGCTGCGGCCAACTGATCAACCATTGCCGCGCCAAAGGCAATCCGGCTGCCATTCATCAGGAAGCTGTCGAAGCCTAGCGAAAAGAGCAACCAGCCACGGCGTCCGGTCAAGTTTTCCAGGGTTGAGGCGTAGTCATTATAGACCAGATACGGACGGTACATCGTGTAGGAGGTCGCCATTTGCGAAGCTCGGCTGGCCAATCCGGGGCGGCGAGTCACTTCGTAAATTTTTGTGGCGTCGTTCCAAAATCGCCCCCCGAATGGGCGTTGATCGTTGTAAGCGTATTCACCCATCGCCGCGCGGGCCATATCGGGCCGGCCTTGATGCAACCAGCTGAGTGCCGTGATCCAATCGTGGAGATAGCGCGATTTCTTCTTGGGCCAAGCGTCTAAGTTAGCCGTATCGGGCTGAAAGCTGGCTCCGCTGATGCTTTGGGTGTACCCCAGCACTTCGGCCGACAGAACCGCTCCGGCCATCTGCGTGGCCGTTGCATAGTCGCCCGATTGGGCAGCGAGCAACCCTTGTAGCAATTGGGTTTCGTTCCCGCGAGAGCCGTAGGCGATAGCCTCATCCAGGGCCGCTTGCGCCTGCACAAAATCGCCTCGGTCGCGCAGTAGCCAGGCTTTGTCCAAACTCACTTCGATGCGAACGGACATTAACTGATCGGCCGGCACTTCGGCCAAAGCCATTTCAGCGCCACTGATGGCGCGCAAGGCACGGGAATAGTCACCGACCATTCCGGCGAAGTAACTGTACAAATGCCACGCGTACGGGTCGCTAGGATCCAGGGCCACCGCAGTGCGCAATTTGCCCAACCCATCGCCAACAATGGTCCGGTCGCCCACGCGATTGCCGATCGCCGCATAAAATCCATTCCGCGTGTTTTGCACGTGATCCAAAATGCGATTTCGCAAGTCACCGAAATAACTCAACTCGCGCTGCGCCAAGCGGCGGCGGTCGGCCTGTTCATCGGCCGACATCTCCAACCAAACACTCATCCCGACGCCTTCGAGGCTGCCAGTATAACGACGCGTCTTTTCGTAAACTTCAACTTGCTTGAAATTAAACATGGATTCGTCAGCCGTGTAGGCGTTTTCGACACTCCGATAGAATTTTGCGTCTGCATCTTTCCATTGTCGCACGCTGCCGTACTCGCCCCAGCCCTTCGGGGCTTGCCACGTTGTTTCAGCAACCACAGTCGTCGCCATCAAAACGACCAACAAAAACGCAAACAGCCATCCGGCCCGCTTATACACCCCAATACTATTCATCTGCAATGCCCCCTGAACCCAAAAAATATATCAGCTTGATCAGACTCGATATTCTCTAGTATTCACAATAGAGCAATATGAGAGTCAGGACAATGTGCCAACATTTGCGCCGTGAGCCAATCAAGCACTGATGCACAGATTTTTGGTATCGTATTGTGATTTGCAACAATCTGGAGTATGCTAACCTCCATATCTGGGAACACTTTATTTTTACGGCAATTGCAGAAAGGCGCACATGTCTTCCGCCAATTTTAACGAAGCCTTGGCTGGCACATTTCACAAACATTGGGACGTGAAGTGCTACACCGACCTCGAAGGCGGCACACTGACCTACGGTGAAGTGGCCCAACAGATACTCAAACTGCACCACATTTTTGCAGAAGCAGGGCTCAGAAAAGGCGCAAGAGTGGGCATCATCGGGCGCAACTGTGGAAATTGGTGCATCTCTTATCTGGCTGCTGCCACCTTCGGCGCGATTGCCGTGCCCATTCTACCAGATTTCACCAGCGCCGAAATCGAGCACATTGTGCGCCACAGCTCGTGCACATTTGTTTTCATGGCGGACACCATTCACGAACGTATTGACGAATCAAAAATGGAATCCCTGCAAGGTGTGTTTCTGCTGAACGATTTTTCATTGGGTTGGTCGGCGAACAAAGAATTAGCGCCCATTGTGGACAATGCCGAAGCAGGGTTTCGCATTCAATTTCAGGAAGCGATCGCCGCTCAAAAGCTACCAGTGGCGGCCGTCGACAACGCTGACTTGATGTCTATCGTCTACACTTCAGGCACCACAGGATTTTCCAAAGGCGTGATGCTCAACGGAGCGTCCCTCATTTCAAACATCGCCTTCTTCCGCGGCCAGGTTGACCTTGAACCGGGCGACCAGATGGTTTCGTTCTTGCCGTTGGCCCACGTCTTTGGCTGCACTTTTGACTTTCTGGCGCCAACCGTGGCCGGCTGTCACATCACCTACATAGAGAAGATCCCCACGCCAAAAATTCTCTTGGCCGCGTTTCAAGAATACAAACCCGTGGTGGTGCTTTCGGTACCGTTGATCATCGAAAAGATCTACCGCAACAAAATCAAAGCCGTGCTCGAAACGACCAAAGTCAAAATGATGCTCAAGGTGCCCGGCTTGAACAAGTTGGTGCACAAGAAGATATACGACGAGGTGTACGAGGTTTTTGGCGGCAATTTTAAGGAGATGGTCGTTGGCGGGGCGGCGATCAACAAAGAAATCGAAAGTTTTTTCCGTGAAATCGGTTTGCGCATGACCAGCGGTTACGGGATGACGGAATGCGGCCCCTTGATCAGCTATTCCATCTCCAGCGACAATCCACCGGCCGGCAGCGTGGGGCGCGTAGTCGATCGCATGGAAGTTCGCATTGCCGACCCAGACCCAAGAACCGGCGTTGGCGAGATACAAACCAGCGGTGTTAACCGCATGATGGGCTATTACAACGACAAAGAGGCCACCGAAGAAGCCATTGGGCCCGATGGCTGGCTGCGCACCGGAGATCTTGGCTATCTGGACGACGACGGCTTCCTTTTCTTGACGGGACGTTCGAAGAACATGATTCTGACGTCATCTGGGCAAAACATTTATCCAGAAGAAATCGAATCTCAATTGAACAACCTGCCCTGTGTAGAAGAGTCGTTGATCATAGACAACGCTGGCAAATTGGTCGCTTTGGTGTATCCTAACCTTGAATCGGTCGACAACGCTTGCCTTAAGGGCCGCCAAGTAGAAGATTTGATGGAAGAAAACCGCAAAGGTTTGAACAAGACTTTGCCTCGTTATTGTCAAATCGCCAAGTTGAAGGTTTTGTACGAAGAATTCGAAAAGACACCAACCAAAAAAATCAAACGGCGCTTCTACAATGCCTTTTCTGGATAACGCGCTTGCTTGAAGGAGTGACAGATGAAGATCAAACAGAATCCGCGTGAAGGCACGATGGTGCTCGAGTTGTCGGGCAAGATCATGGGCGGACCCGATTTTGAAAAATTCAAAGGTGAAATTGATAGCCTGATCGAAAAAGGTTTTAATCACGTGATCTTGGATATGTCTGGTGTGCCTTGGATCAACTCCACTGGCTTGGGCATTCTGATCACCGGCTACCATTCACTCAAGGCCGCCGATGGTTCCATGACCATTTGCAACGTAAAAGAGCGCGTGCTCAGCATCTTCTACATCAGTCAGTTGGAAAACATTTTCAAGGTATTCGAAACGATGGATGAAGCCATTGAAAGCATCAAAGGCTAGATAACTAGCTCGGTATCTAACTAGATATCTAAAAGCCCCCTGTCATCACTGGCAGGGGGCTTTTTTAGGTTTGGCTTCTATGATGTCTGTTCGGGCGGATCTTTCTTCTTCACCATCGCGTCACAAACCGAGTAGCCATATTGCTCATATAAACCATGGGCGTCTCGCGTGCGCAGCATTTCCTGGGTCACATCGGCCACATCAGGATGCGCGCTCAGACACTCGATCAACCACTTCCCCAAGCCCACCCCACGATGATCCGGATGCACCATCACATCGCATATCCAAGCAAAAGTGCATTTGTCGGTCACCGCGCGCGCAAATCCAATTTGGCGGCCCTCAACATACAAGCCGAGGCTGAGCGAATTCTCAATAGAAGCCGCCACAATGGCCTCCGGACGATCAGTCGCCCAATAAGACTGCTTCAGGGCCGGCACAATATAAAACATGTCCAACTCGGACCGGTCATCGCTGACACGATATCCATTGCGGGTCCATTCCATACTCACTCCTGACGCTGCATCCTTGCACCGTGTTGCTGTACTGTTGCCGCTCTAAAAGTCGGCCAATTTATTGGCGCGCGGGAAGGGGATCACGTCCCGAATATTTTTCATTCCCGTCACGTAGTTCACCGCGCGATCAAAGCCCAGGCCAAAGCCCGCGTGAGGCACGGTGCCGTATTTCCTAAGGTCACGGTACCACCAATACTCATCCTGATCCAAGCCCATTTCTGCAATGCGGGCGTCGAGCCGATCCAAACGCTCTTCGCGCTGGCTGCCGCCAGCGATTTCGCCGATGCCCGGGGCCAGAATATCCATGGCCGCCACCGTCTTGTTGTCGTCGTTCATCCGCATATAAAACGCTTTGATATCTTTCGGGTAATCCATCACCACGACCGGCCGCTCGCACAGCTCTTCGCACAAATAGCGCTCGTGCTCGCTCCCCATGTCCATGCCCCATTTCACGGGGAGGTCAAACTTCTTGGGGTTCTTGATCACCGCTTTTTCCAGATGGGCAATGGCCTCGGTGTAGGTCATGCGCTCAAAACTGGACTCCACAAATTTTTCCAGGCGCGAGATGGCGTCTTTCTCAATGTGCTGGGCAAAGAAGGCCATGTCGTCAGGCCGCTCGTTCAAGACTGCTTTGAAAATGTAGCGCAGATAATCTTCGGCCAAATCCGCATCGTCATTCAAGTCTGCGAAGGCGATTTCAGGTTCGATCATCCAAAACTCGGCCAGATGGCGGCTGGTGTTTGAATTTTCGGCACGGAACGTCGGCCCGAAGGTGTAAACCCGAGTCAACGCTTGGCAATAGCTTTCCACGTTCAACTGCCCCGATACGGTCAGGAACGTTTCGCGACCAAAAAAGTCTTGGCTAAAATCAATGTCGCCGGCGTCGGTACGCGGCGGGTTGGCCAAATCTAAGGTCGAAATCCGAAAGGCTTCGCCCGCGCCCTCAGCATCGCTGGTGGTGATAATAGGCGTATGCACCCAATAAAAATCGTTCTCGTGAAAATAGCGGTGAGTCGCTTGAGCCAAGCAGTTTCGCACGCGGGCAACGGCGCCAAAGGTGTTCGTGCGCACTCGCATGTGCGCCACTTCGCGCAGGTATTCAAAGCTATGGCGCTTGGGTTGTACGGGATAGGTTTCCGGGTCTTCAACCCAACCCACCACCTCGACGGCGCTGGCTTGGATCTCGAAGCTTTGCCCTTTGCCCTGGCTCTCCGCCAACTCGCCGGTCACCACAACGGCACAGCCGGCAGTCAAGTTAGTGACTTCGTCGTCGTAGTTGGGCAAGGTCGATTGGGCGACCGCTTGGATCGCATCAAATGCCGTTCCGTCGTGCACCTGAATGAAACTCAGGCCTGCCTTGGAGTCACGACGGGTGCGAACCCATCCTTTGACAGTGACGGTTTCACCGGTAGGCACTTTACCGGCAAGCAACTCGGAAATCTTGTGGGCGGACATGGGACGGTCCTTTGAAGTTATCCCCGCGGGGATCTGGATCACGTGTCGATGAAAGATGCGACAAGATAGCACCCTATTCAACGCGGTTCAAGATCCCCGCGAATACGCCAATCAGGCGTCGATTTCGACAGTACCAGTATCGATCGTGCACTGGCACATCATCCGTTCGCTATCGTCGAGATCAAAATCAGATTCGGCCTCTGACAAATCGCCCAAATTTTCCATCCCCTCGAGCACCGTCACCACACAGGCGCCGCATACTCCATTGTGGCAGCCAAAAGGCACACCCATTTCTTCCACAAATGGCTCTAATTTGCTGCCATCGGGAATTTCGCGCTCTTCGGACGTTGTCTTAAAGGTTGCCATCTTGGGCACACTCCTGAGGTATGGGACGTTTTTGGCGTCATCGGACCGGCACAATAGCCGCAATTTGGCCCTACAATCAACGTCACTCTTAGCTAAGACAAGTTGTTTTTACGGCGGCGGCATTTCCTCAGCAGCCAGATCTCCATATACTCTATCTGGGCTTGTGACCCGCCCGCGCCCCTGAAAGGTATATAAATGAGACTTTTGCCCGTATACGCGTTGCTCATTGCCTGCGCCTTGATTGGCTGTGGCAGCGACGATGGAACCAATATTTCCGCTCCCAATGATAACCTGGCCCCCGGCACCATCAGTAACCTCGGTGTTTCTTGGGCCAATGAATCCAGCGTCAATTTGTCCTGGACCGCCACTGGCGACGATGCTCAAGACGGCACGGCCAAGAGCTATGAACTGCGGATGGCCGCCTACCCCACCGACCCTTTCGGGTGGGACAACTGGGACATCATCACGCTGACGGGGAAGCCACTGGCCGCTGGCCAGACTCAAAGCCATACGGTAAGTGGTCTTGCTGAGGGCTCAGTGCACGTGTACCGCATGGTGGTCCGTGACGAGGCTGGCAATGCGTCCGATTATTCCAACCCCGTCATTGCTACAACTGCTCCGCAATACGATTCGACCCCACCGAGCGCGGTCACCGATTTGGCAACCTGGTCGAGCGATGGTTCACATATCGAGGTCGCCTGGACAGCTTCGGGGGACGACGGCCTGCTTGGTCAAGCCACAGAATTCGAAGTGCGGTCACACACAGAGCCTATCAATCTGACCAACTGGGCATCTGCTTCAGCTGTTGCAACCGGAACGCCAGGCTTAGCCGGCGATCGTATCAACTCTGACATCACAGGCCTGACCCCAGACACCATTTATCATTTTGCAGTGCGCATGCGCGACGACGAAGGCCAATGGTCGCAAGTTTCCAACAGCCTAGCCGCCGAGACCATCGTCAAGAACACCTGGTACGTTAAACCAGATGGCACTGGCGACGTGGCCACCGTTCAAGCGGCCATCAACTCGGCCAAAGACGGGGACACCATTCTGGTCGCCGCAGGAACCTATTCGTGGACCAGCCAAGGCACCGACAACCTGGGCGTTCGCGAGTGGGGCATGATGCTGTTCAATCGTGAAGTGCAAAACATTCACTTGCGCAGCGAAAGTGGGCCGGCGTCCACAATTATCGACATGGAGGGCAAAGGCCGCGCCATGTACCTTGTCGGCTACAACGACGGCGTTGTGATTGAGGGCTTCACCTTCACCAATGGCAACGCCATCCTGAGCACCTACGGTTATGGTGCCGGCGGCGCCATCCTGATGCACCTGTCCTCACCCACCTTGCGCAATTGTGTTTTCTCCAACAGCCGCGGCACCCAAGGCGGCGGGGTGGCCAACGTCGGCCAAAACGAAGCCGTGATCGAAGACTGTCAATTCGTCAACAATTCCAGCCAATGGGGTGGCGGCTATTACGGCGTCAATTCCATTCCACGTTCTTTGATCAAAGACTGTGAATTCCTTAACAATCGCGCTTCCGCCACCGGTGCGGGTGCCGTTATCGATTCGCAAGCAGTTGATATCATCAATTGCCTCTTTGTAGGCAATATCTCAGAGAACAAGGCGGGCGCCGTTGCCTTTTACCGCAATCACGAAACCACCATGAGCGGTTGCACCATCGTCAACAACCACGCGCCGACCACTTCCGCTGTCCGCGTGCTGAATATTGCGAATGTCTCTATCTCCAACTGTATCGTTGCTGGCAACACCGGCGGCGCGCCGTTTTTCCGCGGCGAGGAAAGTGATTTCATTGTTTCCTGCACAAACGTCTATGACAACGGTTTGAACAACGCTTTTCCCGATGGATATATAGACGAAGGCAATAACACTCTCCTCGATCCGCTCTTCATCGGCGGCGAGGGGCCAGATGCCTTCGACCTGCAAGGCGCATCGCCTTGTCGGGCACAAAACCATCCGAGTGGCAGTTGTGGTGACTTAGGATATTCGCGGTAGCCAAGCGGTTGGTCACTTTATATCAAGGCCGCTATTGCGCCACACCAACCAGCCGCGCTTGAGCCACAAATCGGCGCGGGAGACATCGTAACCCTTTGCCGCTAATTCTTTTCCGGCGGCCACAAACCAGGCCCGCGGGCCCCAAGCAGAAGCGCTCTTGGTGTCCCGGGCAGCGGCCTTCCAGGCTTCCATGAAGGCGAAGATTTTTTCGCCGGGCACCATGCGGTGAATAAAGCTTTTGGGCAATCGGGTTTGAAACGCGTCCGGGTCCAAATCCCCGCGCGGATTCCAGCCAAGCACAATGGCTTCCAATTCCCAGCTTGATTCCGTGGTTGGCGAGCGCCGCACCATGTTCGCCGTCCAAATCCGGCCGTAAGGATCGCTAGTCCCGTCCATCAGCAGTCCGCCAGGCACAATTTGTGAAAGGATCTGATCGTAGGCCGCGCGCACTTCGCCTTCTTCATATTGCCGAAAGACATTGAAGGCCCGCACAAAGCGTGCTGTTTCGCCAGCTCGTAACGGCAGGTTAAAACCACCGAGTCGAAAATGCGTTTTTTCGTCTGCGAAAGCTTTGCCGCGGGCCACCCGCTCTGGCTCGATTTCGACCCCAAGCACCGGCAAGGTTGGATTCAACTGTCGCAGTCGGGCGGCGCTTTCAAGGGTAGTGGTTGGACGCGACCCGTAGCCCAAGTCCACGTAGAATCCAGAATGATTAGCGGTGATCAAGCCTGGATCATAAGCAGCCACAAAGGCATCAACTCGGCGCAAACGGTTGGGCGCCGTTTTACCCCGTGTGATCTGGCCTTGTGGTTTGGAAGACATTATAGACACCGTCACTTCAGCGCAGTGGCGCCGCCTTTGAGCGACCAAAAATTAGTATGACCAGCGGAGTGCAATTCTTCGGTCAGGTTGCTACTAGAAACACCCCGATCACAAACCAGCAACGACTGTCCTGAGAATTCGGCATCAAAGAGCCGAGCTTTATCCGTCGTTGGCACGGACGCCCAACCCACGCAATACGTATCCAATGATGGCTTTGTGCCCAGGGATCGAATGTCGATCACCTCACCCTGGGGATGCAGTAACTTGAATTCTGCCAAAGTCACTTCCCACTCTGGTGTGGCCGGCGCCGTGACAGCATAGGGATCGGCCCCGTCGCTGCACAATGCGCAAGTCGAAAGCTTGGGTCTTTTGATGGTGCTCATCGACAAGGATTCCAGTTCGATCAAAATCGTGCCGCTTGTCGCCGGACTTTCGCTGCCCACGATCGCTTTGATCGTTTCGAGCGCTTGCATATTTCCCAACATCGCCGGCACCGCGCCCAAAACACCGGCATCGGCACAGGAATCGACACAATCGGCCGCGGGCACTTCTGGCCACGCGCAACGCAAACAACCAGCGTCGTTACTGTCGCGAAAATCAAAGACCTGCAGCTGGCCTTCGTACTGATATATCGCGCCCTGCACGAGGACCTTCTTCTGTGCAAAACACACGTCGTGCATCAAAAACTTCGCCGCAAAATTATCGGTTCCATCAACCACGATGTCATGTGCGGACACCAAATCCATCGCGTTTTGTTCGTCAAACTTTTCCGGCAAACTTTTTATCTTGAGCAACGGATTCAACCCCGCCATCCGTTGCGCGGCCAGGCTTGCTTTGAATTGCCCCACATCGCGATGGTCATACAAATGTTGCCGGTGCAAATTCGTGACCTCCAACTGATCTGGGTCACAAATCGTTATTTCTCCCACCCCGGCGCCCACAAGCGAAGGCAAGGCGCCACAACCCAAGCCACCGGCTCCCACGACCAGCACCTTGGCAGTCGCCAATTTTTCCTGTTCGAGTTCGCCAAACTCCGGCAAAGTCAATTGGCGCTTATAGTATTCGCTGGCTTCGATCAGTGGTTCATGGTGGTGACAGCCTTCACAATCAACCCACTCCGCTGGGCCCTCGACATAGTGTTCTTTTTTCCAAACCGGCAGGCGGTGTTTGATTTCATCGATCAAATAGCGACAGGCTTGAAAAGCATCTGCCCGATGCCTCGCGCTCACCCCAACCCAGACGGCGACCTCGCCGACTTCCAAATGCCCCGACCGGTGAGCGCCGCACAAATTGATCAGGTCAAACTGTTCACTGGCTTCGGCAAATATTTTAGTCGCTTCGGCGAGCGCCATCTCCTCAAAAATTTCGTATTCCAATGCCGACACCGCGCGTCCCGCATTGTGATCGCGCACCACACCTTCAAAAATCACCACGCCACCGGCCGCGGCGTCCTGCAATGCGGTGTGCAAAGATTTTGTATCGATGATATTTGGCGTGATCTCAAACATTAGATTTTAAACTCAACCCCCGGAAACAGGCGGAATAAAAACGACCTCATCACCACCGACGAGCTCATGGTCCATCTCACGGTATTCTTGATTGACCGCCACTTTTATCTGATCAGCCGTCAAGGAAAAGTCGTGCTCCGTGCTGAGCTGGGCGAATAACTCGCCCGCAGTCTTAACCGTCAACTCTCGTTCTTCGCCGGAGAGCTGAGCCTGTTCACGCAGGGCTGCAAAATAGCGGATAGTGACGTTGGACACGCGATACTCCAAGACTGTGTCGGGCACCAAGATGTGCTGGCAATTCGTTCCTTCAAACTAACTCCAAACTCTCATCTGCTCAAGTTTCCCCGTCTAAACTTGACTTCATCTAGGGGCCTGATTATCCTGCAGCTGTCCTTTAACTGGTGCCTGTGAGCCCCCAAGGAGACGCTATGACGACCACTGCCCAAGGCTACGATTCCTACGACAATCTGACTGTCGCACCCCACTCTCATTTATTCGATGCCCCCGGCCGACCTCGCCCTTTAGCGCGTCGCCTCGCTGTACACAACGCCGTCGTGCGCAGTATTCGAACTTTCTTTTTTGACACAGGTTTTCACGAAATGCCGGTCACTGCTTTGGCTGATCACCCGGCACGAGTGCAGCTTGAAGGCATGATTGCGCAAGGTTTTAAGGCGGTTTGGTGCGAGAGCGAAATCCTTCCACGGGGTGGCCGCCTTGATCCCAAGTACCTGCGCGGCTTCAAGCTCATCGAGGCTGACCAACAAGGCCTCTCGCTCGACCAACTGGCCGACATGTGCGAACAGTTGCTCAAATATGTCGCGTCCCAAATGAGTGCCGACTTGCTCGGTGGTCGGCACGTTACCCGCTTGGACCGCGCGATCAACATCAAGCACCGACGCATCAGCTACCAGCAGGCCCTTGAAATTCTAGCCGAAAAAGATATCGCCATCAGGTTTGGCGAAGCCCTCGACGCACCCGCGCTCGCCGCCTTGACTCGCCACGTTGGCAACGTGCCCTTTATCCTGACCCATTTGCCAGAGTGCTTGAAATTACCAGGCGCCTTGAGCACACCCGGCCAAACTGCGGTCTGCGAATCGTGCCAATACATTTTGCCCTACGCTGGGTTGGCCATGGACGGTTCATTGCGTGATGCGCCAGGTGCCCCCGCCGGATTCAGTCTCGACCTCGGTCGCCTGTTGCAATACCTGATGGGCCTAGCCGACATTGCAGACACGGTCATCGATCCCATGAATCGCGTCGTTTCGGCTATGCAGGATACTCCGCCAGGCACAATTTCGTGTCACGGCGGAGGGCGAGGTTAGTGCAGGCTTGGGTAGCCCTCTCTTCGGGAAAAGTTTTTTCGGGAAAACTTTGGGGCGCACCGCTCGAAGCCGGCGGCGAAATCGTCTTCCACACCGGCATGACCGGCTACCAAGAAATTCTGACTGACCCCAGTTACGCCGGCCAAGTTGTCGTTTTCACGACCGCTCATTTGGGCAACACCGGCTTGCACGACG
This sequence comes from Candidatus Krumholzibacteriia bacterium, assembly GCA_047639735.1. Classification (GTDB taxonomy): domain Bacteria; phylum Krumholzibacteriota; class Krumholzibacteriia; order LZORAL124-64-63; family LZORAL124-64-63; genus JAGRNP01. The sequence goes on from JBLIOK010000004.1 coordinate 17,570, forward strand.
GCGACAACGAATCTTCACGCATTCATCCATCAGCTATCATTGTGCGCGATTTCTGTCGGCAAAGCTTCCGGCGTCGCAGCGTTCAATCTCTCGACCAAGGATTGCGCCAGGCGGGCATTCCTGCTTTGAGCGATGTCGATACGCGAGCCTTGACCAAAGCACTACGCGATGGCGGCACTTGCCGTGCTTGGGTGGGAACAGGTAATCCGGAGGATATGGTAGCCAAAGCCAGGCAACTGCCTGGCATCGCCGAGACGAATTGGGTTCAACAGGTCACCACACCTAAGCCTTACCTTTTCACGGAAACACCCAACCTCACGAGCGACCCCTTTGATGTTGCCGTTCTCGACTGTGGCGTAAAAAAATCCATTCTCAACCAGTTGGTGAACGTGGGCTGCCGCCTCAACGTTTACCCAGCCCATACGCCAGCCAGTGAGCTAGCGACAGCCCCGACCGAAGGCGTATTTCTAAGCAACGGCCCTGGTGACCCCGCAGGCCTGCCGGAACTGGTGAACACCGTGCGCGAATTGCTGGCGTTTGGTATTCCGATATTTGGCATCTGCCTCGGGCACCAAATTCTGGCGCGGGCCTTGGGCGGCACGACCATCAAGCTGCCCTTTGGTCATCACGGCGCCAATCATCCGGTGCAAAATTTGGAGACAGGCAGAGTCGAGATCACCAGCCAGAACCACAACTACGCCGTGCCCATCGACTCCCTCTCCCCTGAAATTGCGGTGCCCACGCACCTGAGCTTGAACGACCAATCAGTCGAAGGATTGATGGCCATTAACCACTGGGCTTACTCCGTGCAACATCACCCTGAAGCCGCACCTGGCCCCCACGATAGCCACTACCTCTTCCAGCGTTTCTGCCAACACATGCACGCCCGTCGTGCCGTCTCTGAACCGGAGTTGAAACAACATGCCGCGTCGGACTGACCTCAAAACCATTCTCGTCATCGGTTCCGGCCCCATAGTGATCGGTCAAGCCAGCGAATTTGATTACGCGGGCTCCCAAGCCGTGAAAGCTTTGCGCAAAGAAGGCTACCGCGTGGTGCTGGTCAACAGCAACCCCGCCACGATCATGACCGATCCCGACCTCGCCGACGCCACCTATATCGAACCGCTCACTGTCCCCATGCTCGAGCAAATCATCTGTGCCGAAAAACCCGATGCGATATTGCCCACTGTAGGCGGCCAGACCGGTCTGAACCTCGCCTTGGATCTGGCGCAAGCAGGCATCTTGGACAAGTACGGAGTAGAATTGATCGGCGCGACTCCCGAGTGTGTGCACATGGCCGAAGATCGCCAGGCCTTCAAGGCGGCCATGGCCAAGATCGGATTGCAGACACCGCGCAGCATCCTCATTACCGACATCAAAGACGTCGAGCAAGCGATTGCCGCGATTTCGTTCCCGATGATCTTGCGCGCCAGCTTCACCCTCGGCGGCGCTGGAAGCGGCGTCGCGCACAACGCCGACCAACTGCGCACCCTCTTACGCGAGGGCCTGAACGCCTCGCCAACCAGCAGTGTCTTGGTTGAAGAATCAGTGCTCGGTTGGAAAGAGTACGAACTCGAGGTCATCCGCGATCACGTCGGCAACGGCATCATTGTCTGCAGCATCGAAAATTTCGACGCCATGGGCGTGCACACTGGCGACAGCGTCACCGTCGCTCCGGCCCAAACCCTGACCGATCGCGAATACCAACGCCTGCGCAACGACGCGCTTAAGGTGCTGGACGCAGTCGGGGTGGTCACTGGCGGCAGCAACGTGCAATTCGCCGTCGATCCCGAAAGCGGACGCGTCATCGTCATCGAAATGAACCCCCGCGTCAGCCGCAGCAGCGCTTTAGCAAGCAAGGCCACCGGATACCCCATTGCCAAAATCGCCGCCCTCTTAGCGGTCGGATACACTCTGCCTGAGCTGCCCAATGACATCACCGGCACCAGCAGCGCCTGCTTTGAACCAAGCCTCGACTACACCGTCGTCAAAGTGCCGCGTTGGGCCTTCGAGAAATTCCCGGGCACGCCCGATTTGCTTGGCACCTCGATGCAGTCAGTCGGCGAAGTGATGGCCATCGGTCGCACTTTTCGCGAAGCCTTTCAAAAGGCGATGCGGTCGCTGGAATTGGGTTATGACGGATGGGAAAGCGATGACAGCGGCCGCTCGGTCGCAGAACTTCAATCCGCCTTGGCCATGCCAAGCCCCAGTCGGCTGACCGATTTGCACGAAGGTTTTCGGCGTGGGTTCAGTCCCGAAACGCTGCACCGCATCACTGGCATTGACCCGTGGTTCTTGGACAATTTGGCGCAACTGATGGAAATCGAAGGCCGATTGCGCAGCTATGATTTGGCTAACTTGCCCCCCGAATTACTGCGCGAAGCCAAACGCGATGGCTTCAGTGATCGTCAGTTGGGTCATCTTTTGCAACACACCGATACCCCCTTAACGAAACGTGCAGCAGCGGTGCGCGAACACCGGCGCCTTCAAAAAATCGAGCCGGTTTTCCGACGCGTCGACACCTGCGCCGCCGAATTTGCCAGCAGCACTCCCTACCTGTACAGCACTTGGGAAGACAGCGGCTGCGAGGCCGAACCCACCAGCAACCGCAAAGTGATCGTGCTCGGCGGTGGGCCCAACCGCATTGGCCAGGGCATTGAATTTGACACCTGCTGTTGCCACGCTGTGCAAACGTTGCGGGCCGAAGGTATCGAAGCCATCCTCATCAACTGTAATCCGGAAACAGTGAGTACAGATTACGATTTGTCCGACCGCTTGTACTTCGAACCGCTCGGCTTCGAAGAAGTGATGCACATCATCGAATTGGAAAAGCCCGAGGGCGTCATTGTCACCCTCGGTGGCCAAACACCCCTCAACCTTGCTTCCGAACTGCACGCGGCTGGGGTGCCTTTGCTCGGCACTGGACTCAGCGCCATCGACCGCGCCGAAGACCGCGATCTGTGTGGCCAACTGCTGAACAAACTCGGCATCCCCTTCCCTGCTGCCGGCACGGCCCGCGACCTCGAAGCGGCGAAAGATGTGGCCAACAAAATCGGTTATCCAGTAATGGTCAGGCCCAGTTACGTTCTTGGCGGACGCGCCATGCGTGTGGTTTTTGACGATGACGAATTGGGCCGGTATTTTGCCGAAGCCGTCGCCGTTAGCGGCATACACCCCGTGCTGATCGACCAATTCCTAGAAGATGCCGTCGAATTCGACGTAGACGCCATTTGCGATGGTTCAGACGTTCTGATCGGCGGCATCATGCAACATATTGAAGAAGCGGGAATTCACAGCGGCGACAGTTTCGCAGTATTGCCGCCCTACAAAGCCACCCCCGAGGTGATCGCGACCATGCGACGTGACACAAAACGCATAGCACAAGAACTTGGCGTGGTCGGGCTGATGAATATCCAATTCGCCAACCATCGCGGCCAAATCAAAGTGCTCGAGATCAACCCCCGCGCATCGCGCACTGTGCCCTTCCTCGAAAAGGCAACCGGCGTGCCTCTTTCAGACATAGCCACCCGGTGCATGTTGGGCCAATCCTTAGCTGAACAAAAAGTGAAGGAAGCAAATTTAGGCGAACACCACTTCGTCAAGGGCCCGGTCTTTCCCTTCCGTCGCTTCCCCTTGACCGATCACTTACTGGGCCCCGAAATGAAAAGCACCGGCGAAGTGATGGGTATAGGCCGCACCTTCGGCGACGCTTTTGCCCGCGCCCACTCAGCCACCGGACAAGAATTGCCCACATCCGGCACTGTATTCGTTAGCGTCAACGACCACGACAAGGATGGCCTGTTAAAGATCGCGAGCGAACTCGATCACCTCGGTTATGACATGCTCGCTACCTCCGGCACAGCACGGTTTTTGAATGGGAAAGGAATCGCCACCGCGACGGTGGCCAAGGTTGGCGAAGGCACACCTCACATCGGCGAAATGATTCGAGGTGGAAAGGTCCAGATGGTGATCAACACGCCGCTCGGCAAACAAAGCCGCTATGACGAAAGTGCGATCCGCCGAGAAGCCCGCGCCCTCGACATCCCTTGCATCACAACACTTTCTGGTAGTCGAGCCGCCGTCGACGGCATCCGCGCTCAACGTCAAGGCCAGCCAAAGGTGGCCTCAATCCAAAGTCTGTATTTAGCCCGCTAGCTACCAGATCTTTTGCTCAACCAGTTGCTTCTGCGCCGCTTCTGACCAGCCACGGTTGGCCGCTGGACTCGCCGGACTCGGATGCAAAACCATACCGATATTGGCGGGGCGATGATGCTCGCTTCCTAATTCCGCTTTTTCACCAAATATCGTTATCAATTTCTTGCGCGCAAAAGCGCCAACGCCCACAACCCACTCCGGTTGGTACAAGTCGACAAACGAAATCAAATGTCTATCACAAGCGGCAAACAACGGCGCCGATTCAGCCACGGGCAGTTTGTCGGGCGTGTAGTTGCGCGCACTTTCTTCCATAAAAACAAGGGGGCAATAGTTAGCAATACAGTGCTCTTCAAAAAACGCTTCGGCGGTGCCAAACTTCTCTTCCATCAAGCCCCACAGACGGCTTCCGCTCACTTCTGATCGCGTGCAATCTAACCCAGAAACCGGGCGTTTCGGATGCTCGGGATCCGGTTTGCCCACCTTGCCTTTCAGTTGCAAGAATCCTTTTACCGCTGAGATTTCGCCGAAAGGCACCCCCGTTTGCACCATGCCCCACGGTCCCGGATTCATCCCCATCATCAGAATCCGGCGCTTGTTCGCGCCCCATTTGCGCACATACCGTTCATGCATACCCCAGGCGTAATCCAAGGGGTTGTAGACCCACGCCACAGGATCACTGAAACGCAGTTGATTAACTTCATCACGCAAATCAGCAGTGGCAGCAAGCACTTGGTCGGCAAATTTGGTCGATCGGCGACGGCTCAAAACTGTCTCATTTCGCTGAAGTGGGGAACCAGAGTGCAGTAAACGCTATCGAAGCCGCAGGATCAAGATCTGTCAATCTTTTGGCTCGGATAGACCTCCACAAAATGGTACTGTCTCGCGACCAACTCAACTGCCCAAGGAGCCACAATGATTCGGATCTGCATTTCATTCGTCGTTATTCTCGCCATGACAGGCTGCACGTCATCAGCCCCCACCGCTGATCTCATTTTAACGGGCGGGCACGTGATGTCAGGATCGAATCCCACGGCGACAGCTATCGCCGTCAAAGGCAACCGCATCATGGCCGTTGGCAGCGACGAGGACATCGCCGAACTCCTTGGCGCCGACACCAAAGTTGTGCCCCTTGACGGCGCCTACGTTTCACCAGGCTTCAACGACAGCCACGCTCACCTCATGGGACTCGGCGCCAGCCTCTCTAGGGTTGATCTGGTAGGCACCACTTCGCCCGATGCCATCTTGGCGTTAGTGCAAGCAGCGAACGCAGAACTTTCACAAGGCCTCTGGTTGCGAGGTGGCGGTTGGGATCAAAACGATTGGTCAGTGCAAGAGTACCCTACAGCCCAAATGCTGGACACCGTCACCAGCGAACGCCCCATCATATTGCGCCGTATTGACGGTCATGCTTCGTGGGTCAATTCAGCGGCTCTTGCCGCGGCCGGCATCACCCGCGATACACTCGACCCCGCCGGCGGCGAAATCGTGCGTGACGCCGAAGGCAACCCGACAGGAATTCTGATCGACAATGCCGTATCGCTAGTTGGCGCGATCATTCCGGAAACCAGTATGGCAGAACTCGAACGACGCCTCGATCTGGCCATCGCCCATTGCTGGGCCAACGGCCTGACCGGCATGCACGACGCAGGGGTCGATTGGACCACGGCGCAAATCTACGAACGGCGAGCGGCCGCCAACGATTTGAATTTTCGCATCTATGGTATGTACTCGAGCGACGAAACAACCTTGGCAAATGGCTTGCAGCGCGGCCCCTTCACCTCAGCCGACAGCTTGCTTTCATTCCGGGCCATTAAAATTTATGGCGATGGTGCCCTTGGCAGCCGAGGCGCGCTTTTGCTCGAAGACTATACTGATCAACCTGGTCACCGGGGCTTGCCCGTCACCTCAGCCGCCGACATGAAAGACATTATTGTCCGTGGTGCCGCCGCCGGCTTTCAACTCTGTACCCACGCCATCGGCGATGGCGGCAACCGGTTGGTTTTGGATCTTTACGAGAACGAGTTGATAAAGAGTGAAAGCCAAGACCAGCGTTGGCGCGTCGAACACGCTCAAATTTTGGATCCTGTCGACATCCCCCGCTTCGGCGAGCTCGGCGTCATCGCCTCGATGCAACCGACTCACTGCACCAGTGACATGGACTGGGCCAGCACCCGTCTGGGCGATGACCGTTTGGCTGGCGCTTACGCTTGGCGGTCATTACTCGACTCCGGCGCCAAACTTTGCTTCGGTACCGATTTTCCGGTCGAACGTGTGAACCCATTTCACGGTTTGTACTCGGCTCGAACCCGCACCCACCATGACGGCGCACCGCAAGGTGGGTGGCGCGCCCAAGAGGCGCTCACTGGCGCTGAAGCGCACGAGCTCTATACCGCCGGTTCCGCCTACGCAAGTTTTCAAGAAGACAAGCTAGGCCGACTGGAACCTGGATTTTGGGCCGACCTGACCGTGCTCAACGGCGATCCGGCCAACTGTGCCGCCGCTGACCTGCTGACCATGCAGGCCGTGCACACCGTAGTGGCTGGCCAGCTGGTCTATTCGCGCTGATCTCAGTGCAGCACGGCAGATAACACGCTTTTTCAATTTTTAACGCCCATCGCCTCCGAAACGGCTGAAAATTCACTGTCATGACACGAAAAAGTCGTAATGTGCTATAATTGGCGGCCATAGAGACTGTATTGAAGATGATTGGACTCACAACACTGTCGAGACTCTGATGCGTTCTTATTCCATTTGTATATTTATCGGCATACTGTTGCTTTTCAGCAGTATCCCATCCGCTGCCTTCACTATATTCCCTACCGACTACGAAACCGCAGGCTTTGTTGGCATGGCTGCCCAAGGCCCAATGGACGAACCCGTCCTCGTCACCAACTACACACAATTCACGGCGATTTTCGGCGCCTCCACCACAGGCCTCACCAACCCCTACCTCGCACCTTCAGTGGCCGGCTTTTTTGCCAACGGAGGCGTGCGCCTCGTGGTCGTGCGCGTAAGTTCAGACGACGACAGCACCGTCATCGGCACCGACGGCGGCATACCCGGCTCGCGTACTGGATTGCAGGCCATGTTGGAAAACCTGGCTACCAACGTCTCGATCATCGCCATCCCCGGCGTCACTTCTGCTGCGGTACAAACGGCCATGATCTCTCACTGTGAATCCGTTGGCGATCGCA
>JBLIOK010000005.1:0-24024 GCA_047639735.1 Candidatus Krumholzibacteriia bacterium
TGTCGGGCTTGGTCTCTAACCACGGTGTTCACTTAAACATTGAATGCGAAAGAGATGTAGGCCAGGTTCGCGGCGACCCGATGCAAATAGCGCAGGTCTTGCAAAACCTGGTCGAAAATGCCATCAAATTCAGCGATAAAGACGGCAAGATCTCAGTCAAACTGAAGTGTTCTGGGCAACGCGTGAACATTACAGTTGCCGACACCGGGTGCGGAATATCAGAGGAAGACTTGCCCCACATTTTCGACCGTTCCTTCACCTGCAATCGTAGCCGAACCCGTTCGATCGCCAACTCTAAAGAAGGCAAAGATATCGATCACTTGAATCACAGTTCGGGACTCGGGCTAGCCATCGCGGCAAAAATCATTGAAGGGCACGACAGCATTTTAGAAGTTGAAAGTCGATTTGGCGAAGGGTCGTCCTTCTCATTTAAACTCGACCACCTTGGTGGAACGGATCAAGAGTCACCAGTCAAATCTTGATCGGGTTGCCGCAGTTCCCAAATCACGGCGAGGGTGCCTACAACAGCGAGCCCAAATAGCGGAATGGATTCGCCAGCATCGCCCAGTACGATCTTGCCGAGCCCAAAGATCAGGCCATACACGCCAAGACTCCCCAATAGCCAAACAAGCAATCGCGACCAACGAAAACCGTCACATTCGATCTGTGGATTGGCGCGAGACACGGGTCCCCAAAATCCTCCCGGCCTCACTTTGGCGTAAAATGCCGTCAACCTTCGTGGGTCCACTGGTCGGGTAAGGAAGGTCACAATCACCCAAATAATGATCGAAACTGGCACCAAAATAAGAGCTTTGTGATGTGTTTGTAGCGCCGTCTCCCCTAGGCGAAGCGGCGTCGCGAACAGCTTGTATTCTGCCCCGCTCTGCACGGCCGCAGCAACTTCAAACCCGACCGCCATAACAATGGAAGTTGCCAGAGCAGCGATCTCGCTCCACGCATTGATCCGCCACCAGAACCACCGCAAGATCAACACCGGACCAATACCAGCCCCCATGGCCCAAACAAAGAGCCAAGCCTTGCCGATACTCGACAAAAAGAAGGCGACCGTCACCGCACAGATCATCATCGCCAACACACAAAGTTTGGCGACCAGCACCAATTGTTTTTCCGACGCTTCGGGCTTGATGAAGCGCTTGTACAAATCGTTGACCAAATAACTAGCGCCCCAGTTGAGATGTGTGTCGATGGTCGACATAAAAGCCGCAAAGAAAGACACCAACAACAACCCCAACAAGCCAGGCCCCAACACCTCAAGCATCACCAACGGATAGGCCGCCTCTTCGCTGACCCCTTCCGGCATGCTAGGCCACATCACCATTGAAACGAGAGCCGTCATGATCCACGGCCAATAGCGCACCGCATTATTAGCTACCACAAACCAAAGCGTGGCCCCACGAGCGTGCCGTTCGTTCTTTGCCGCAGCCATGCGTTGGATCAAATAGCCGCCACCATCAGCATTGTGACTCGCCCACCACATCAACGAAACGAATATCAAGAACTTGAAGAAATCGGATTCCATCCCCATATCGCCTTTGGGGATAATGGCCAGCGTATTTTCGGTGAACAGCGGCGACGTCGTCAGGCGTTCTTTCAGTTCCATCACCCCGCCAGTATGGCGCACGGCCAAAACAGCAACCGTGATAGAACCGGTCATGGCCAAGACGAATTGGATCACATCGGTGACCACTACTCCCCAAAAACCAGCCATCAGGGCATAGGCCAGCGCCAAGGTCGCGCCGGCAATGACGGCGATATGCGGATCGATTCCCAAGACCGCCTCGGCCACCGTGCCCATTCCTTTTAGGACCCATCCCAAGACAATAAAATTGTACAGCAGAGCAAAATACCCTGCTTTGAAGCCGCGTAAAAAAGCCGCCGGCTTACCGCTGTACCGTTGTTCGATCAATTCGTTATCGGTCATCACTTCAGCGCGGCGCCAAAAGCGGGAAAACAAAAACACGGCCAGCATCTGACTCATCACATAGTGCCAACCAAACCAGTTGTACCAAATGCCGTGATCCCGAATAAAGCCGGTGACTGCCAAAGGAGTGTCGGCAGCGAACGTTGTTGCCACCATACTTGTGCCCAATACCCACCAGGGCAGGCTACGTCCGGAAAGAAAATACTCTTCGGTAGATGAAGAAGCCCGTTTGCGAAAAGCGAGGCCCAAGGCAATCGTAAAAATCACATAGACGGAGATGACAACCCAATCATACAGATGCAATTGCGACATGAGTTCTGTTATCCCGTGGTTAAGAGTGCGTACAATCTGGTGGGTCAACGTTTCGCCGCAGGCTAGCACGGCAGGCCAAGTTGATCAAACGGTTTGGGCTTCGTTGGCACCCTTCCAGCGACGATGGACCCAAAACCACTGCGCCGGGTGTTCGTAGATGAACTGCTCGACAGCTTGGGAACACCGCTGCATGAGCTCGGCAGTGTCACCCTCGCTGCCGCCCAAGCCGGCCACAGAAACCGCTTCACCAATGTGTAAAGTGTGGCCGCTTCTCTCATTTCTGACGATGGCCACCGGAATAATGGGGCACCCTGTCCGTAGCGCCAATCGTGCTGCACCAGTCCATGCGGAGGCCGGACGCCCTAAGAAATCGATCCTCACTCCGTCTTTGCCCGCATCCTGGTCGAGTAAAAGCGTAACAACGCCACCATCGCGCAAATGCTGCAACACGGCTCGACCAGAATCATCCATGGGCACGGTGGCAATACCATGGCGGCTGCGCTCACGATCCAGGTATTTGCCAAATATCGGATTGCGCATTGGTTTGATCACATCTAATACCGAATATCGTTGGGCCAGGGCGCGCCCTCCGAGCTCAAAGTTTCCCATATGAGCGGTGACCACGATCGCACCGCCTCCACCGGAGACAGCCTTGTCCAACCCGCCCCAGCCTGGAGTGACAGCCACTGACTTTATCAATGCGTCCTCAGAAACACAAAACGTTTCAGACACGCTGCGACCAAGATGGTCATAAACGGCTTTCATCAGTTTTTCGATGTCATCGGCGCTTTGGTCCTGAAAAATCGCGGACAGCTGATCGACAACGGTTCTTTTGCGCAAACCGAAAACAGGACCGGCCAAGTACGCCATCGCCCGGCACACGTTGACCGACCACTGGTCTGGCATGACCTTGAGTCCGCCGACAGCTATTCGAAACGCTATATATTCTGCTCGGTTGTGCCATGACATGGGGTGATGATAAGCCGCGAACGTAGCAAAAGAAAGCCGCGGCCCCTAGACACACCCTTCTCGGAAAGTTTGCGGCTCAAATGGGTTCATCTTGGGCTCAAAGATTTTCCTCGCCAAATTTTATTGATTTTGTAATATCAAATAGGATATGATGAAAATCTCCATTCGATTTTGATTTATAATTTCTTTTACAAGCGTAGAGCATATTCTCATTGAAACCCATTTACATAATCAAATCATTTTATGGCAGGCACATAGTAGACCGATCCGTTATGATTGCACCCGTTGTCATTCCATCTTCGCCCAAGAAAGCGCCAAACCATTACAATATCTCTTGCCTCAAAAAGGCAGGGATCTCGATCGAGATATGCATCATTACTTGCGTGACGAATACATGGGGACCGGCAGCATATTAAGGACACGTCATCAACTGGCGAACCACAAATCGCACCAGAGCCTGCCCAGCAACCGTAGCTGTTGCGGCGCTCCTATTGACCGCCGCATATTCCCCTGCCCTCCTGTTTGCCGAACCCATCACGCTGCCTCAGGCTTTGGAGAATACTCCCCAGTATTCCCGACTCGCTATCACCTTGGCCGACTCGCAACAGATCCAAGGCCAATTCATTCGCGTCACCCCAGATTCGATCACCTTACAAACAGGCGATTCGGTCTCTAGTCAGCACATATATTCCCTCAACCGATTATTGAAAGTGCAACGTTGGCGATCCGATATAGGACGCTCGGCACGAAATGGAGCCATCGGCGGCGCCCTGGTTCTCGGCGGCTTTGGACTCATGGCAGGCTTGTCATTGAATGATACTTATGATGAAGACAGCAACGGCATAGCCATTTTCGTTACGGGTTTGGGTGTCGGCCTAGGGGCCCTTTCGGGCGCCATTCTTGGCCTAGGAACCGGCGCTCTGTCACGATCTTGGCACGACTTGTGGCCTGTCGCAACGGCTCCGCCACGTTCGCATCCAGATCCCTATTCGCAAAAATCGCGGCTCTCTCTTATGGCAGGAGTTGGCCACTCTTGGCTAGAAAACTACAAAGTGAATCGATTTGCTGGCCGCATTGCACTGCTCAACAAGGCCGGTGAGGTCGTGCGATTCGGGCCGGAACTAAGCTTTGTCGACTTTGGTGACACCCGGTCAGTCGACGACGGCAAAGGCACTTTGCAAACGAACAAGGTGCAACCCCTATTCCGGGCCGCCGTGAGTTTGGAAGCCAGCCAGTCTGGTGCCGGAACACTCCCCTTTCTCAATCTGGGCCTCGGCGTTACCGCCAGCAATAACCTTATACTGAGCGGGCACTTAGGCGGCGGATTGCGAAACCGACGACCTGGCGGCACCGAATTCGACGTGGACCTGCGCTTTCATTTCAATTTTACTGATGTGCCTTCAGGTGAAGTGGATAGCTTTTTTACGATTGGATTCGGTTTCGGCTTCGGTCTATAACTTCGCGGTTGAATTTGGCGCGCACCGCGCTAGGATACGCAAGAATTCCCGCACCACTTGACCATGATTTGAACTGAGGAATATTTGATGAGCTCAGGTAAACATTTGCCCTTTTCGGGACTTCCCGAAATGTCAGCAGAAGAATCGCTCGCAGCAGCCAAAGAATTTCACGATCTGGTGGCCAGTCGCCGCACAGTGCGCGAATATTCAGATTTACCTGTTTCAGAAGAAGTGATCCGAGAATGCGTGATCGCCGCCGGTCAAGCCCCCAGCGGCGCCAACATGCAGCCGTGGCATTTTGAAATTGTGGGTGATCCAGCCATCAAAAAACAAATCCGAATGGCAGCCGAAGCAGAAGAGCGGGAATTTTATGAAGGCCGCGCCTCGGATGAATGGCTGGAAGCCTTGGCACCTCTTGGGACCGATGCGGACAAACCGTTTCTGGAAACAGCACCCTGGTTAATCGTGATTTTTGAACAACGCCACGGATTAACAGCCGATGGGCAAAAGGTTCGCTACTACTACACCAAAGAATCGGTGGGGTTGGCCGCCGGCTTTTTGATTGCCGCCCTGCACAAAGCAGGCCTCGCCACCTTGACCCACACCCCAAGCCCCATGGGTTTCTTGAACAAGATCTTAGAACGCCCGTCACGGGAGAAACCGTTCTTGTTGCTGGTCGCCGGTCACCCTGCTGCTGATGCCACGGTTCCGGACATCTCGCGCAAAGACCCCTCAGCCTACCTTCACTTTCGCACCTGACCGGATCTAATTGGCCAGCTGATCAGCGATGATTTGGTCAGCGGCGGCCAGGGCCTTTGCCAAACCTTCTGCATCCGGCATACCAGCTTGAGCCATATTTGGACGGCCGCCACCGCGCCCACCACCGGCCTCGGCGATAACCTTGACCAGATTTCCAGCGTGCAATGATTTGCTCTCGGTCAAATCCGAAGTGACCGTCACCAAGAGTGTCGCTTTGCCGTTGATCTCGGTGGTCAAGACCACAACACCTTGGCTCCCCAATTTGTCGCGCACGTGGTCACCCAACTGCATGAAGGCGTCTTTATTTTCGGCCTCCACTTGCGCCGAAATAACTCGCAAGCCTGCCACTTCGCGTGGCGTGTCCAAAGCACTGCTCAAAGAGGCGCGAGCAGAATCTTGCTGCAAGTTCATGAGCTCACGCTTCAGCTCATCGCGTTCGCTGACGAGGGCCTCGGCTTGTGCTACGACATTGCCACCACCCTGACGTAAGATCTTCGTCAGTTGGAGCACTTGGTCACGGTCATTTTGGAACAAAGCGGTCGCCTCTGGCCCAGTAACAGCCTCTATACGCCGCACACCTGAGGACACACTACCTTCACTGGTTATGCGAAAAGCTCCGATGTCTCCGGTACGAAAGCTGTGCGTGCCTCCGCATAGTTCAACCGAATAGACGGGGCCAAAGTCTTCCGCTTGTTCGGCTGAAATTCGCGGGCCATCATGAATCTGAACAACCCTTACCTTGTCGCCGTATTTTTCACCGAACAGCGCCATGGCGCCGCGGGCCTTGGCATCTTTGATCGCCACATCTTGCTCTGTAAGGACAGCGCGGTTAGCGGCAATTGACTCGCAAACGCGCTTTTCAATAGTGGCGAGTTGTGCCGTTGTAACCGCTTGGTCGTGGCGAAAGTCGAACCGTAACCGACCCGGTTCCACCACGCTACCGGCTTGCTCCACATGGTCTCCGAGAGTCGAGCGCAAAGCCGCCTGTAACAAATGAGTCGCCGTGTGATTGCGCATGACACCAGCCCGCAATTGTTCGTCGACAGCCAGCGAGACAGCGGCACTTTTTTTGAATTCCAAAACCAATTCATCGGCCTTGCCCACCACGGCACAAACGGCGCCTTCTGCGCTAGCCAACGTATCGAGCACCGGTCGGTTGAGACCGGAATTCACCGCCACGATTGACCCGCGGTCTCCCACCTGCCCGCCAGACTCCGCATAGAATGGAGTCACATCGAAAAGGAGGTGTGACAGATCGTCGCCGGATTCATCTTGACCGGCAGCGCGAACAGCAACCACGTTGGCCGAAGCCGTTAACGTTTCATAGCCTTTGAATTCGGATTTAAAACTTCCCAAATCCACTCCAGGAGCAACTGTTTCCCAAGGCTTAATACCGGCCATAAATTTGTTTTCGCGACGGCTCTGCACACGCTGTTGCTCCATGCAGACCGCGAAACCCTCCATGTCGACAGTGAAGCCATCTTCGGCAGCCACTACACCAGTCAAATCAACGGGGAAGCCAAAGGTGTCGTGCAACTTAAAGGCCTCTTCACCACTCAATTGAGTGCGGCCTTCCGTATTCAATACGTCTTTAAAATCGGCATACACTTGCAAGCCCGAATCGAGGGTGCGTAAAAAGCGCTCCTCTTCTTTCTTGATCACATCAAGAATGCGCTCCCGACGTTCAGCCAACTCAGGATAGGCGTCCGCCATATCATCGATCACCAATGCGCTGATGCGGTAAAGAAATGGCTCCTCAACTCCCAACAGATGACCGTGCCTAACAGCGCGGCGCAAAATACGGCGCACCACATAGCCACTATCACTGCTGCTAGGGATGGCCCCGTCAGCTACCGTAAAGGCCACGGCCCGCGCGTGGTCGGCAATCACTTGCATGCTGATGCGATCTTCGCCTTCGGCGGTACGCCCCGAAATCTCGGCCATACGTTTAATTAGTGGCGTAAAAATATCAGTTTCATAGTTGCTCTGCTTGCCTTGCATCACGGCAACGAGGCGCTCGAAACCCAAACCGGTATCGACACTTTTCATCGGCAGCGGCTTCAATTCGCCATCTTCTTGGCGGTCAAATTCCATAAAGACATGGTTCCAAAGTTCCAGCCAACGGTCGCAATCGCACACGCCGACAAAACAGCCGTCCACGTGATCGCACTTCATTGACTCGCCCTGGTCATAATGAATTTCTGTGCACGGGCCGCAGGGTCCGGTGTCGGCCATGGACCAAAAATTTTCGTCATCGCCCTTTTCGAGATCACCGAGGCGCACGATGCGCTCGGGAGCAATCCCGATTTCGTTCTCCCAAATGCCAAAACTTTCGTCGTCATCTTTGTAGACGGAAACCCACAGACGGCTCGCATCCAGTTTCATTTCGTCCACCAAGAATTTCCAACCCCAAGCGATGGATTCGGATTTGTAATAGTCCCCAAAGGACCAATTGCCCAACATTTCGAAAAAGGTGTGGTGACGAGCATCTTTGCCCACCTCTTCGAGGTCATTGTGCTTGCCCGAAACTCGCATGCATTTTTGCACGGAAGCCGCCCGCACATAGTCGCGCTTCTCAAGGCCCAGGAATACGCCCTTAAACTGGTTCATGCCCGCATTGGTGAACATCAGTGTCGGGTCATCCTGGGGCACTAAAGTGGACGAAACAACCACTTCATGGTGTTTCTTGGCAAAAAAGTCCAGAAAGCTGGCGCGGATTTCTCGGGCTTTCAAAGCGGCTCCTGCACGTTGGCGTTAATTTTTCTCTTATCGGCCCAATAATAGCCGAAGAACAACAAAAGTAACAGTTTACCTCAGATCAGTCTCTTGATAGCAGCCAATCTAGATGGTGGGCTTGCTACCGGCGAGTTGTGACGATAGTTTAAGCGTCAGTGGGGATGCGGTCAACCCGCACGAAAACCCACATGATTTTTTTGATCGGGACCCGAAAGGCCACGCCCTGCCATGCGGAATATCCTACACATTGTTGCTTCCGTATTGATGTGGTGTTTGTTCAGCTACTATTGGTATGTGGTCGGTCGCCGACAAATCACGACCGCATCATTGCAAGCAATTGCCATACTGGGTTTGTTCACAATCGTAGGTCTGATGATCACGATCTGGTGGATCGCTCACAACAAAAAACTAGCCAGCCGTAACCGACGCAGTTCCGCTCCCCCATCCAAACCAGAATTATTCGATAAAGACACCATAGGGCGTCCCATCCAGGGGATTGGAGTCGAAGCCTTGCGTCAGGCTCATGTGATCAATATCAGCCTCGGCAGTGAAGGCCAAAAAATCTATGAAGTTGCAGACGGGGTAGGTATCTGATGGACCTTTACACCTTAGTCGTCAACATTGAAGCCTCACGCCTATACATGGCGATGCTCGTCTATTTTGCCTGGTATCCACTGACGACCAGTGTCATGTGGATTTTCACGTCTTTGCTTTTTTACCGCCGCCGCGAATCTGGACCCAAGGAAGCGTTAGCAAATTTTTACAAGACGACCGAACAGCCCTCGGTCAGTTTTCTGATCCCCGCCTTCAACGAAGAAAAAAATATCGCTCGCACACTGGCCGGGGTCCTCGCAGTTGAATATCCCAATTTTGAAGTGGTTGTGATCGACGATTGTTCAACCGACAAGACGCTGCGAGAAATCGTACCATTCTTAGCTAATCCTCGTTTGCGCCTTTTGCAGAAAAAGTTCAATGAAGGCAAGGCCATGGCGTTGAATGATGCCATCCCCATCAGCACCGGCGAATTGATTTTTGTTATGGATGCTGACGCGGTACCGACGCCCACCATCTTGAACTCGCTCATACCTCATTTTCGCTACCCACGCTGTGCTGCCGTCACTGGCAATCCGCGGGTTGCCAATCGCGAAAGTTTCCTGGCGAAGCTGCAAGCCATTGAGTTTGCCTCGATCATTTCACTGATGAGACGGGCGCAACGAGTATGGGGCCGCATCATGACCATGAGCGGTGTGGTCGGCATTTTCAGGCGCACGGCGCTTTATGACGTTGGACTGTATAGTCCCGAAATGGCCACCGAAGACATCGACTTGACCTGGCGACTGCAATTACGACACTGGGATGTTCGCTACGAATCACGTGCGGTGATGTGGATGCGAGTTCCTCAGTCACTTGGCGGATTGTGGCATCAACGCCGGCGTTGGGCCTTGGGTTTGAGTCAGGTGCTCGCGCGCCACGGCAGAGAAATTCTGCAATGGAAACACCGCCGTTTTTGGCCCGTGCTGATCGAAGCAAATTTGTCTGTCATATGGGCCTATGCCTACATCATTTTGACGACGATCTGGTTGGTTAGCTACGCCGTTGGATATCCACCGGTAGGCGCTAGTCCGATACCAAACTTTTGGGGCATGCTCATCGCCACCGTTTGTCTGCTGCAGCTTATTACCGGCGTGATCCTGGACCGCGCTTATGATGAAATGCTTAAGAAGTCATTCATTGTGGCCGTCTTCTACCCGGTAGTCTATTGGATCCTGATGGCCCTGATTACCGTCACGACGGCTCCGATGGGATTGAACGTCAATCGACAAAAAAATAAAGTCACGCGCTGGAAACCGGTGAGGGAGTAGTTATGAAAATGCTTCTCATACGATCCATTAAACTGACGACTACCGCCCTGCTGATTGGAGCGGCAATCGTTACGATGTCAGCCTCTTCGATTCTGGCTCAGGGAACGGCTGAAAGCGATTCAAGCGGTGTTGTTCGCGTGATCAACACCCCGCTTGCCTGGGAGAAAATCGGCGCTGCTCGGGAAGCTTCAAGCCAAGATCGTCATCACGAAGCTGTCTCCTACTACCTTGAAGCCCTCTCCTATGATGCGCGCTTGGTCTCCCTAGTGGCGCAGGAACTCGCCTATCAAAAATTGTGGCGCGAAGACGCCGAAAAATCGATTTTCTATTTTCGTCGCTACATGAGGCGCCATCCCAACGAAGAGAATCGAGACATTCGCAAAGGTTTGGCCACGGCACTCAGCTGGTCGGGGCGCCAACCGGAAGCGGTCAGCCTGTACCGGGAATTGGTCGCTGAAGACCCCAGCGATGGCTCGGCCCGCGTTGGCTTGAGTCGCAGTCTGGTCTGGAACAATCAGCTCAAAGAAAGCTGGACCGAAATCCGGCAGATCGAAGCTGACTACGCTAAAGACACCGCCCCAGGCCGCGAAGGACGCGATCTCGCCTTGTTGATATTGGACAGCTACACACCACCGTTAGAACTCAAACTCGAGGGTTCCTGGGATTCGGATGATTTGGACATTCTGCGCTTGTCTGGCGTAGGCTCTTTCACCGTTGGTGGCAACAAGCTTCTGCAAGCCATGGCCGGCTTCGGACGCTACCAACAACCTGGGCAGGCGGACATTTCCAATCCACGGATTGGGGCGGCATTCCACGCCGCCTTGGCTCACAATTGGGCTTTGCATTCATTTCTTTGGCTCAATAATTTCAGTTCAAGTGATCCCCTCTTCGGTTCGCCCGAAAAACTCGATTGGACCAGATTGGGCGGTGACTTGTGGCTCACCTGGATCGCGACACCTCGTCTGCGGATAGACTTTGGTGGCACGTCAGTCCCGGTCGAGACATTCTTTGCTCTCAACAACAAGATCCACTACGAACAAGCGAACCTCTCAGCCGACTACCGTCTCGGTCGCCATTTCAAGGCTGGCGTGTCGGGTAACTATGCCGATTACAGTGACGGCAACAGCAAACGCAAGGGCATGGCACGTCTGACCTGGGTGCGTGAAGGCCGTTGGGAGATGCAAGTGGGCCCTGTCTTCAACTACATGGATTTCGCAATCTCCTACCCTGGCGGATACTGGTCGCCTAACTGGGTGCGCAATGGCAGCGTTGAAGCCACGGTCAAGACCCGCAGCGAACATTGGACCTGGCGCCTTAATGGCAGCATTGGCTTGGAACAAGAGGCAAACTCCGAGAGTGTGACTGTAGGCGGCGCCAGTGCCCGGGCTGGCTGGCGATTCACTCCCGATTGGTTGCTTGCTTTAGAAGTGGGCCATTCGCGCAGTTCATTCTCAGCGGCAAGCGGCTTCAACCGCACCTTCGCCAGCTTGTCAGCTCGAGCCTTCTTCTAGAGGATTTCCATGGTCACCTCATACCGCAGGTCTCTTTTCTCACTGACGATGATCTGCCTGCTCGCCTGCTTAGGTGTCGCCAGTTGCAGCGATTCAGGGACTCGCAATGAAGACTCAGAAATCGGCACCTTTTTCACCATGGAGTCTTCCTCCGATGCACTCGGCCTGATACCTGAATTTCAGGACGGAATCCCCATTCTGTGCTACCACTATTTTCGTTCCAGTTTCAACCCAGCCTATTTAGCCCGAGTATTTACTGCGGTAATTTTTGGCGCACCAACCATCGGCGATCGTGAATTCTGGACCACGCCTATCGGTGAATTCGAAAGGCACTTGCGCTACTTCCGCGACAACAACATCCAAGTGGTGACTCTCGATGAAGTTGCCGACCTTCTCGATGCTGGGCTGGAACTGCCCGAGCGAGCCGTCGTCTTGACGATTGACGATGCCGACGAAAGCGTTTACCGGTTGGCCTGGCCGCTCCTAAAAAAATACAACGTGCGGGCCCATTTATTTGTACCAACCGGCCGCGCAGGAAGTCAATGGAGCGAACTTCAAGTTTCGTCTTGGGATCAACTGCGTGAGATGGAGAGCAGCGGAAATATTATCGTTGGCAGCCATTCGCGCGACATGCACTACAAGACCAAAACGCGTGATGGATGGGAGCCCATTTTTTGGCACCCCGATCGCGTCCCAGAAGCGACCCGCGCTTTAAATTTAGCTGACGTGATGCGATACAGGCGGCAAGGCAGTCAGATCGAAATCGACGCTGAAGTCGACGCCGCGCTGACTGGCGGCTGGTCAGCCGTGGCGGCTGACTTGCTGGCCAGCCGCTATGACATCGAACGCGAACTTAATCATGCACCTGACTGGCTTGCATGGCCTTATGGATTTGCCGAATCGGACCTCGACAGCATTGGCAAGATGGTTGGTTTTCGAGGGACCGTCAGTTTGGCGCCGCTCAATTTTGCCGAAGAAGACTCCACACTCACGCCCGGGCGCTACACTATTACCGCCAAAACTACCCTCGAGATGATCAAGAGTGTGCTGCCGCCCCAGTGATCGCTTGGACCCACAAATGACGATGACGCGGGCCATCAAAATCACAGAACCATATCACTTGCCAAGTCCCCAGCTGCAATCGACCACCCGCCACAATCACCGACACACTGCTGCCAAAAAATGACGCTTTTATATGAGCGGCGGCATTGCCCTCGGCGTGCAGATATCCGTCCTCCCACGGCACGATTCGATTCAGCGATTTGGACATGTCCGTAACCACATCAGGGTCTGACCCTTCATTGATCGTTATGGCTGCGGTTGTGTGGGGCACAAAAACAGTAACGACACCATCAACGACATTCAGCTTCTTGACCGCGCCGGCGATTAAACTCGTCACATCAATAAAATCAGTGCGTTGGTGCGTCTGCACTTCAAGTTTAATCATGGGGACACTGTCTCAAAATGACCGCTATCGTCATCGTAAATCAACACCTCGCCTGATTCGATCAAGTAATGCCAGCCCTGAACTTCCAAAGTACCGGCCGCGACTCTTTCGGCAATATACGGATAGGTGTGAAGATGCGACATTTGCACCAGGATATTCACCTGTTCGGTCAGCCATTCGCGGTCGGCTTGTTTGCCATTTTCAAGCAACTTGTCAACCCTTCCGGTGACCCCTGCGCTCAATTTTAGCCACTCTTGCAAATGCGGCATATCAGACAGCGATGACGGATCACTGTACAGTGCAGCACAGCCGCCGCAGTTGGAATGTCCGCAAATCACAATCGTCTCCACATTCAGAACCAGCACAGCAAATTCAATAGCCGCGGCCGTAGAATGGTCGTGGTCTGACAGTTCCAATGGCGGCACAATATTCGCGACATTGCGCACCATGAACAATTCACCGGGATACGTCTTGGTGATCAAAGTCGGCACGACTCTCGAGTCAGAACATCCAATAAACAGAGTATGCGGCTTTTGCTCCTTGCCTAGCTTAGAGAAAAGTGCGCGCTGGGTCTCAAAATCTTCTTTTTGAAATCGCAGGATGCCTTGAAACAAATTCACGCTAGGAGCTTTCGTTAAGGTTCGGATCTGTGGCCAGAGACGCCCACTGCGTCACTATTCCATTTTCCCATCATCGTGGGTATTTATCAATGGGACCCTACATAATAGCCGAAATATTTCTAAAAGCTCCTATTACGGCCTCGATTGTCCAACAGCGAGCATCGCACTCCATCCTTGCCGCAACAGTCCCCGGAGCTTATTTTTCCGGCGGATCAAACCTGCCCCTCGATCAAGAACTTTGCTGTGAAAGGAACCGTCCTTGGCCTCCAGTGAGCTGCCCATCACCAAAGTCGCCATCACCTTCAACGGTAAGCCCATGGCCTGTCGTAGTGGCACAAGCCTGGCTGTTTCATTATGGGAACATGGCGTCCGGCACATATCCCACGGCCACAAGTTCGGTCGTCCCCGTGGTCTGCTCTGTGCGCGAGGCCATTGCACCAATTGTCTCGTCCGAGTCGATGGTATTCCGAACATCCGCAGCTGCGAGGCAAGTATCCGCCAAGGAATGGTCGTCTCGACCCAAGACACCGGTGCTTTTTATGCTGCCCCCATGCAAAAAATTCTCTCGCTCGGTAGCCAATGGATGCCCGTCGGGTTTTATTTTAAATGGTTCACGAAGCCTGCCTCTTTGAGCCGGTTTTTCCTAGCGAGCATCAGACCTTTAGCTGGCGTCGGTCGCCTGCCAGATGCCATCAGTATCCCAACGGTGCGGCAACTTCCAGATGCGCCAGAGAAATCGAAGAGCGCTCCCGCACCTCATCTTGGTCGCTATGATCATGTCGTTATCGGTGCAGGCCCTAGTGGTCTCGCAACTGCCGCAGAATTGAGTGGCAACGTGTTGCTTCTTGATGAAGGAACGGAACTGGGCGGACAAAGAGTGGCCGCCTTGCGATCCGCCTTTTCAGCCGAAGATCAATCGTCCGCTCAATTTCCAGTCTTGAGTCAAGCGCTAGCCAGAATCAAACGACATATTGAAAAAGCACAGAGCAATAGCCGCATCACGGCCAAAACAAACTGCAGAGTTACCGCAGGTTATCACCCCGATGGCTTAGTCATGCGCGACAGTGATGGATTAAAAACGGTCCGGTTCGATCATCTGATCTGGGCCGGCGGCGCTCTGGACACCCTGGGGTTGTTCCCGGGCAACGACACACCCGGTATTTTTGGCCCCCGCGCTTTGTATCGACTCCTCACTCGTGACGGGCTAGACGTCAAGGGGCAACACGTCTTGCTCACCGGCAGCGGCCTGGATCTTTGGCTGTGCGCAACCTTGCTGACATCTCGAGGCGCTACCGTCACCTTGGTCGTAACCGCCATCGGCGGCCAACACGAGGTCGCGGCGGCCATCGACTTGAAATGGCCTGTTCACACCGGACTCAAGTTGTCCGAGGTCCGAGAGGTCAGCGCAGGCCGCATACAGGCATCTTTTCTGCCTGGCAGCAACGCTCCCGGTCCCGCAGGCAGCCATTTGCGTTTTGAATCTGACTTTGTCGTGATCTGCGCCCAAGGCAAACCCACCTACGATGTGCCTTATCAAGTGGGCGCCGATTTGGCGATGGTCCCTGGACGAGGCGGTTATGTGCCGCGCGATTGCGAGAAAAATGACAACAACGCCGTTGAGCAAACATTGCCGAATGGTGTCAGATTGACCTTCACCGGCGAAGCCCTCGGGCACTCGCCAGCTGAGCAGGTGCGCCGGTGAAAGACCACAAGATCATCCTCTGCCGTTGCGAAGACGTGACACTGCTTGAATTTCGCCAAGCCTTCCGCGAAGGCTTTTCGGAAATGGAATCGCTCAAGCGGTACACCGGACTCGGTACAGGTTTTTGTCAGGGCAAAGGTTGCGTGAGTGAATCAGCTCAAGAGCTCGCCGTACTGCGCTCATTGCCGCCAGAAAAAATTCGGATAACGAATATCAGGCCACCGGCGGATCCTATGACCTTCGATCAGTTAGCGGCTTTGGATTTGACGACGGACACTGAGAAGACCGACTCTGATCAAGGGGGCCAAAAATGATCCCTCTGTCTCGAGGCCCGGTACCGTCGACCGCAGATGCGGTGCTCATTGGCGGGGGCATCAATGGCTTGGCCACGGCCTATGAATTAGCCAGGCAAGGATTCAAAAATGTGGTTGTCATCGAGAACAACTACATCGGCAGCGGTTCGACTGGCCGTTGCGGTGGCGGCATTCGTCAACAATGGACCACCGTAGAAAACATTCGTCTCGCTCAAGAAAGTGTCGCTCTCTACGAAAACATGTCGGCCGATTTGGGCTACCAAGTTTTCTTCCGCCAAGGTGGCTACCTGATGGTCACCGAGAACGAATCGGATCTGCCCGCGCTGCGCGATGCCGCGGCCTTGCAAAACCAGTGCGACGTGCCGACTGAATTTCTACAGCCCGAAGAATGTTTGAGACTGGTTCCAGACCTGAATATTTCTCAACTCAAGGGCGCCACCTTTTGTCCCAAGGACGGCACCGCTTATCCCTTCGCAGTCGTCTGGGGTTACGCACGCGCTTGCCATCGGGCCGGTGTGAAAATTTTTATCCGCACCAGCGTGAAAAAGATCCTCAGCGAAGACGGCCGTGTCCTTGGCGTAGACACCAACCGAGGCCGCATCAGTTCACCAGTGGTGGTCAATTGCGCTGGCCCCTGGGCTCGCAGCCTCGCTGCTCAAGTGGGCGTCGCACTGCCCAACCGCCAGGAGCGCCACGAGATCATGGTCAGCGAATCGCTCAAGCCATTTCTCGAGCCCATGGTCATCTCGATCACCAATGGGATTTATTTCAGCCAAAGTTTGCGCGGCGAAATTGTCGGCGGTATCGGTGACCCGCAGGAACCTCAACACGAAAGTCCCGAAACTTTTGACACGCGGAGCCAGTTGCGCTTTGCTGTGCGTTTTGCACGTGCTTTCACCGCACTGTACCCACGCGCTGGCAGTGTGCGCCTGATGCGACAATGGGCTGGAATGTACGATGTCACGCCTGACCACCGCCCTATTCTCGGCGGGGTCCCCGGACTCAATGGCTATTTTCACATCTGTGGCTTCAGCGGCCACGGTTTCATGCTTGGGCCAGTGACGGGACGCCGCATGGCAGCCCATATTGCATCGGGCCGGCCTGATGAAATCATAACCAGCCTCTCTCTCGATCGATTCGAACGCGGTGATCTGCAGCGCGATGCCTTTGTTGTGGGCTAGTGACAAGCTGAAGTTTTGCCTTCTGCCTCATATGGCTTATTATTCGGACCCAACAATCACTTTCAGGAGAAGCCATGAACTACCATAATTTTGACTGCGAAATTGCCGAAGGATGCGCCAACGTCAGTTTGGTGGGACCCGGCGCGCCCCACTTAGCTGACTTCCACGACGAGTTTGTCGACCTCATGTTGCGTCTGCAAGAGGATCGAGCCGTACGGGTCATCCTCTTTACCGATGGGGACCACGCTTTCGACCTGCACCATCATTGGGACATCGCGGCCGACGCTTACCACGGTGGCGGTAACCTTGAAGTGCTGGCAAGAACCGAAGAGATTTCTCGCAACATCGTCACCTTGTTGCAAGAATCGCCCAAGCCCATTGTCGCAGCCACCCGGGGCGATGTGCGAGAATTTGGACTAGGTTTTTTCATGGCTGCCGATATCAAACTCGGTTCAAGCCAAGCTGCCTTCACGGCGCCGGACCAGAGTACCGGACTCATGGCCGGTTGGGGCTTGACCCATACCTTGCCCCATATGATGGGACAAAGTCGCGCACTGGCTTTCTTGTACTCGAACCGTACGGTCGGGGCGTCAGAAGCTTTTCAAACGGGTTTGCTCGACCGGCTCATTGAAGACAGCGTTTGGGAAGAAGAGCTCGACAATTTTACCCAACGCCTGGCCCAAATCCCCCAGCCTGCCGCGCATCTGACAAAGCTTGCGGTCCAACAGGCCGCGCACATGGACTTGACGACTATGCTATCGGTAGAGTGGGAATCGCAACAGCAATGCTGGAGTTCGCTCGAAACGGCCGAAGGATTGACCGCCTGGCGAGAAGAACGCGCGCCAAGTCTGCACATCGCGACCAATCTGGAGCCGGACGAATAGGCTCAGTATCTCCGACAAAATGGCGACCAAAGAAAAACGGCCACCCTTAGCGGGTGGCCGTTTTTTCTCTATCCAGCGAGCGATAAACCAGTCCTAACGGAACAGGCTCTTCACACTACCAAAAGAGCTATCTTCGTTTGCCACAGGAGCACAGTCACCGTTGGCGATGAAGATGGGATCGGACACATCACCAAGGGCAGGGTGCAAAGAGTGACCACCGCTAGCGCCATCAAGGTACGCAGGCAAGCCATTTTCGAGCAAGCTGAAGTAGATTTCATCTGCAAAGAAATAGCTAGGGCTGGAGTCATCAGTAATGAAAATCTGGAGATCAGCAACGACAACTACGCCGCCACCTGCACCAGGTGATGCAGGCAATGGACTGGCGAAACCAACAACGTGCTCATCTGGGCGTGAGCCAACGTCGATAGCTTGACCACGGTTGGCGAAGCTCGTCAAAAACATGTTAACTGGGCTAATTTTAGCTTCCCAACCTGCAACGGCACCATTGGTCAATTTGGTAAGGACCAAATAAACAACGTGCGGGACGCCGGCGGCCAGCACTCCGCAATTGTCCGTCCCAGCTTCGTCAGTGTAGATACCAATGTTGTCTTGGTAATTAGGATCTTGTGCAAATGCAGCTCCGCTGAGCGCGAAAGCCGCCAAAGTGATAACAAGAACAATCTTCTTCATGTTGTCGCTCCTCTGGTGAGTGGAGTGTGAATGAGAGGGTTCGGCACAAACGGAAAATGACCAAACCCAAGACGCTAAAGAACAATTTGGTAAAAATCGAGTTAACAAACATCTCTCTCTAGCGAATGAACTCACGTTGTATCACGGATTATATCATAAAGAAAGAATTTTTACACTACAAAATACTAAAGATGAATGATTTTTAGGCACTTAGTCATTGCTCATACTGGCAAAAGGCTCACTCATCCTTTGCTGTACAATGAGTTACGTGTCTTTTGACATTTAAAACTCAGCATGTTTAAACCAACACATTAAGCACATATTGACAATTCAGGAGCATCTGGGTGAGTTATCAGCCGATATCTAAGCCTATGGTGTCAGTTTTGGCACATGTCTATGTGAACAATGAGTTTAGCAGTTTATGGTTTATGCATATAGATATAAGGGCGTTATATCATTTCGCCGCTGCAGAGGCCGCCGCGGTCAAACGTCGGCAAGCCTCGGCCAATGTCGGCTGAGTACAGCCAAAATTCAGCCGCATATAACCCGGCGCTCCAAACATCTTACCATCGGACAATCCAATTCCATGAGCTTCTAAAAAGGTTGCCAGGTCTTGGCGCTCCCACTGCCTGAGGTCCAGCCAAGCCAAGTAAGTTGCCTCGACATTCGCCATCGTCACATTGGGTATTTTGTTCACATTTTGCGCCAGCAGATCACGCTGTTTCCTCAAGTGACTGATTTGTGCGGACAACCATGAATCACCGTGACGCCAAGCCGCTTCGGCTGCCAACTGCCCGAGCACATTGGAGTAAGGCACGATACCCGCCATTGCTTGTTCAAAGTTACGGCGCAATTGTTGATCTGGAATGATCGCAACTGCACAGCCAAGGCCCGCAATGTTGAAAGCCTTACTCGGTGCCATCAGAGTGATCGTCCGCGCGGCAATTTCCGGCGCCAAGGCAGCCAGCGGTCGGTGCTTTCGGTCCATAGCCAATATCAATTGATTATGAATTTCATCGCTGCACATCACGACATCATTCGCCAAACAGGCTTCGGCGAGTTCGAGCAACTCGGTCTCATGCCATGCGCGGCCAACAGGGTTGTGAGGATGACAGAAAAGCATCAAACCGACATCATCTGCCAACTCTCGCTGCAATTCTTCTTTTTCATACGTCCAGCCCACGTCGTTATCTCCGGCGAGCGGAATCATCTTCAAGGTTCGGTTCATGTTTTTCGGCACTGATAGAAATGGCGGATAGACCGGCGTCATCACCGCCACGCCATCGCCTACACTGCCCACTGACCGGCAGGTGGCACTCAAGCCACTCACCACACTAGGCAGCCACACAAGCCAGGCCGGATCTACGTCCCACGCAAACTCGCGATGCATGGTATCCAAAAACACCTCCACCAAGCCTGGCGGTGTTCCCCCATACCCAAACACACCGTGGTTTGCGCGTTCTCGCAGGACTGCCGCGACCTCAGGCGGTGCCTGGAAATCAGAATCGGCAACCCAGAGAGGTAGGATATCGGTATTCGCATACTTGTCCCACTTCAAGCTACCGGTGTTCCGGCGCTCGACCGGTTGGTTAAAATCTGGGCTTGGCTTAGCGGGCATGAGTGCTCATTTCTAGGGGCAAAGTCGTCAAAAACCGCCGCCCCTCAACTGGTCAGGCGCCGGCAACAGAGACTCTAATTTGGACGCGTCCACTTCGGCTTGAAACTCGTCGCTCGGCAAGAAATTGAAATTTACGTCACGGGCGCCAAAGCTTTGCGCTAGCAAAGTGAGCGACTCCGTAGCTGAACGTTGCGCCTCTGCCATGGCCTTGCCGACCAACTCGCCCGCATAGGTAACAGCCTGGGCACGCGTATCTGCTATCAACTTGTTCTTGGCTTCGACACTGAAGCCGCTGGTGAAAACCCGACCGATCAAATCGGGCACGAGGATGGGCAGTAGCTTGGTATTATCCTCGCTATGAATGTGCAAATCGCGAATCAAGACTTCGTGCCGGCAGGGCGGCAGAGTCAGCCTAAAACGGTCATCCCCGGTCGCTTCGATTTGGAATCTTGGGTCGGTCAGGTCATAGCGAAAATCCACATCCAACTCGATGACCAAGGTGATGCGTTTTTCAGCGAGCAGCCACTTCAAATACTTGCGACCAAAATTGCCCAACTCGTGATCGCTCGCCGTGATGACCTCTTTGGTCATCACGCGAAAGACACTCAATTCGCCAACCGAGCGCATGCTAGTGACAAAGGTTTCGCGCTTCACCGGCACGACAGGTTTGCCACCACCGCCAACTTTAGCAAGGCGCCAAACGCCATAGGCAACGAGTGCCATCACGATGCCGCCCACAAAACCAATCAGCAAATAGTCCACGCCCGCTCCTCAAGCTCAATTCGTTCACACCATTTGACCCCCCACAGGATGGCAAAAAAAAGCTGGCCAATCAAGGAATGATCAGCCAGCTCGAAGATTACAAAAGTTTGGTCAGGCAGGCTGGACGGCAACCAGCTCATTGATCTCAGATCGCGAAAAGATGATGCCCAAGCGTGCCATGTCTTCAGTACCCGTTGGCGGATTGACGCCATCTTCCAACAATACGGCGGACTGAGCCGATTGGCCCGCCAGAAACGGCCCCAGTTGGGTGATCTGTTGCTGGGTCAGGCATTGGGCGTCAACCAAAACCACGGCCACGCTGGCACTGCCAGGAGCCTGATTAAAATACGCATCCATGGGAAATGCTTCAAAACCGAAGTGCTCCATCACAGTGTTGGTCCAACCGCGACGTTCTTTATCCGTTGTCACCACGACAAATGAGGCGCCTTCTGCCACCTTTTCTTCACGAGCTTTACCGTTGCTGGTGCCCGCAATTTTCATAAACGAGCTCATTTCGCTGACCTTTTGATCCATTGCCTGCAGGGCCGTCTTGATTTCGAACAAGCTCAAATCCAAACCGCGCATCAATCCGAGCAATTCTGCTTCGGTAGCCCCGTGCTCGAAAGTGCCGCTGTGCACATAGGCCAATACATCGGCGAGAGCCACCAGATTGGTCAATGGCCTTTCACCGTCGGTTGCAACGGGGACGTCATGATGATACCGCGCCGCGTCGCAGAAAGCATCGGGCAGTTGCCAATATTGCAATAGCCCTTGTCCCACTTGAGCGTGGGTCATGCCAAATTCTTCATGCTCGCGAGCTAAACAGTCGCCGTAACGATCGTCCACAATCGATTGATAAACTTCAGGCACTGCCGTCGCCAAAACATAGGCGCCGATATCGTGCATCAAGCCGCCAATAAAAGCTTCTTCGGGATCAATGCGAACCTTGAGATGAGGTACCAGCGATTGGCAAGCTGCGCCGGTGATCAGGGCGTGCTGCCAAAAATCATGCATATCCACACCGCCGGCCATCTTCTTCAGGGCTTCGACCGAACCAAAACCCAGCGCCAGATTACGAATACCAGTGAACCCCAAAATGACCACGGCGCGCGAAATCGTAGTGACCTCTTTGGACACGCCATAGAATGAAGAATTTACCAGCTTGAGGACCTTACCGGCCAAAGCAGGATCCGACGTCAGGACCTTGGCCACATCCTTGGCTGAAGCGTTGTCGTCGCCAAGTACGGTCATCAATTGGCGAGTGACTTCCGGCAAAGGCGGCAGATTTTTCATGACAGACATGATTCTGGATTTGATGACTTCGCTCGACATAAAGGCCTTCTTTTTGGTCTACTTGGCTTGAAATCGCTGTGGCACTCTTTATCAGTTATTTAAAGTTCGGCTCAATAAGCGGTGCCTTTACTCTTGGTTGCGTTTTTTGACGGGACCTTTCTTAAGGCCTCGCCCAAGCTTAGCGCCGTATTTGCCCTTCACTTGGTCCAAAATCCCATCCAAACGCCGATCACGCACTTTTCCGGCATCTGGGAACAGGTCGGGTTGGCGCTTCTTATGACGAGTAAGATTGGCGGCCGAAATACCGATCAAACGCAATGGGCGGCCACGGCGCTGGAGATTAACCTCTAGCAAGCGACAAGCTTGTTCGCGGATCTCGTTATCGCTATCGGTAGGTTCAGGCAGAGTGAATGAACGCGTATGTGTCGTGAAGTCCGCATAACGAGCTTTGAGAGTAAGAGTATTCGCCAGGTAGCCGGCAGTTCTAAGTCGATGGGCGACTTTATCGCACAGTTGATGCAGAACTTGGCGCAGTTCTTCAGAGTTGGCGATGTCTTTACTAAATGTTGTTTCGTTGCCAATGCTTTTCGCCCCATCTGTTCGAACAACTTCCCGGGTATCATGGCCAACTGCCAACTCCAGCAAGTGATTGATATGCGGCCCAAATTCTTGCACCAGATGCGGTCGGGATCTCGCCAACAAATCGCTGATCAGATGAATACCCGAAGCCGCAAATTTGGCCTGAGCAACCTTCCCCACGCCCCACAATTTCCCGATGGGCAACTTGGCCAACAGCGCCCGCGCTTCGCCTGGTTTGATGATCACAAAGCCATCCGGCTTGTCCAAGTCACTCGCGAGTTTGGCCAAAAATTTATTTTCAGCCAACCCCACCGAAGCCACTATTCCCACTTCGCTGGCGATCCTGTCTTTGATCAAATGCCCGATATTTTCTGGGGAACCAAAAAGGCGGCCACAGCCCGATACATCCAAAAACGCTTCATCGATAGACAAGGGTTCGACCTGCGGGGTGAAATCGCGAAAGACGGCAAACACCTCTTTTGAAATCTCGGAGTAGCGCTCCATTCTGCCTCTCAGGAATACCCCATCAGGGCAAAGCTTGACCGCACGAGCCGTGCTCATGGCACTATGCACACCGAAGGCCCTCGCTTCGTAGCTGGCTGCCGAAACCACACCACGGTCGGTGGGGCGGCCTCCGACAATCACAGGCTTGCCACGCAAAGAAGGGTCGTCTAGCACCTCTACCGACGCGAAGAAGGCGTCCATATCCACATGTAAAATGGCACGTTGAAAGGGGTGTCTGGCTTCCGAGACCATGAAACGATGCAACCTTTAGATTTCAGAATTCTGCAATTACTTCCAGTGCAGGCATGATAACAGATTGCACCCTCAATTAGGAGCGCTAGTCGTTGGCACCTGACGCGACAAAATACTAGTTTGGTAACATCACCGCTCGCCCCCTTGTTCGTAGAAAGGACACATCATGTGTGGCCGCCTTGTGCAATCAGTCGCGCCCCATCGCATTGCCGAAGAGTTTTTTCTCGACATGGTGCCCGACGTGGAACCGCGCTTTAACATTGCGCCGACTCAAGACATCATCGGAGTCTTGCCCAATCCTCAAGGTGCTGGGCGTCACGTCAATATTTTCCGTTGGGGACTGGTCCCTCACTGGGCCACCAACGCGGACAACTCCGCGCGCTTGATCAACGCCCGGAGCGAATCGGTTCATGAAAAAAGTTCATTCAAGGAATCATTCCAATTCCGGCGCTGTTTGATACCCGTCAACGGGTTTTATGAATGGCAGAAACGGCCCGACGGCAAACAGCCCTTTATTTTTCAACCGCGAGAAAAAGGGCTATTTGCCCTTGCAGGAATCTGGGATCGTTGGGAATATCCTGGTGGCAAGGTGCTGCAAAGCTGCACGATCTTGACCACAGCGGCCAACAA